>NZ_JBKORF010000041.1:0-27054 GCF_047314685.1 Shewanella sp. BJSY2023SW001 | reverse complement strand
AAGCCCCACGTTAACGTGGGCACCATTGGTCACGTTGACCATGGTAAAACCACTCTGACTGCTGCTATCTCAACTGTACTGTCTAAGACTTACGGTGGTGAGGCTCGTGACTTCGCAGCGATCGATAACGCTCCAGAAGAGCGTGAGCGCGGTATTACCATCAATACCTCTCACATCGAGTATGACACTCCAACTCGTCACTACGCTCACGTAGACTGCCCAGGTCACGCTGACTATGTTAAAAACATGATCACCGGTGCTGCCCAGATGGACGGCGCAATCCTGGTAGTAGCTTCTACTGACGGCCCAATGCCACAGACTCGTGAGCACATCCTGCTGTCTCGTCAGGTAGGTGTACCTTTCATCATCGTATTCATGAACAAGTGTGACATGGTAGACGATGAAGAGCTGCTGGAACTGGTAGAGATGGAAGTTCGTGAACTGCTGTCTGAGTACGATTTCCCAGGTGATGACCTGCCAGTAATTCAGGGCTCAGCTCTGAAAGCTCTGGAAGGCGACGCTCAGTGGGAAGCCAAGATCATCGAACTGGCTGAAGCACTGGATTCTTACATCCCTGAGCCAGAGCGTGATATCGATAAGCCATTCCTGCTGCCTATCGAAGACGTATTCTCAATCTCTGGTCGCGGTACTGTAGTAACAGGTCGTGTAGAGCGCGGTATCATCAAAGTTGGTGACGAAGTAGAAATCGTGGGTATCCACGACACTACCAAGACTACCTGTACTGGTGTAGAAATGTTCCGTAAGCTGCTGGACGAAGGTCGTGCCGGTGAGAACTGCGGTATCCTGCTGCGTGGTACCAAGCGTGATGAAGTAGAGCGTGGTCAAGTACTGGCTAAGCCTGGTTCAATCACTCCACACACCAAGTTCGAATCAGAAGTTTACGTACTGTCTAAAGAAGAAGGTGGTCGTCACACTCCATTCTTTAAAGGCTACCGTCCACAGTTCTACTTCCGTACAACTGACGTGACCGGTACTATCGAACTGCCAGAAGGCGTAGAGATGGTAATGCCAGGCGACAACATCAAGATGGTTGTTACTCTGATCTGCCCAATCGCGATGGACGAAGGTCTGCGCTTCGCAATCCGTGAAGGTGGCCGTACAGTTGGTGCTGGTGTTGTAGCCAAGATCATCGCTTAATTGCGGATCTCAGCTATCATAAAAAGGCGACCTTGAGGTCGCCTTTTTATTGGCCGTTTGTCAGTCGTTCAAAAATGGTTGGCAATGAGCGTTGAAGTCAGTATAATTTGCGCCACTTTTTGACGGCGTTAATGCTGTTGATAATTCCGACAGTAGGCTTGTAATCCGTAACTGGATGAGTATAATAGCCTCCTCGCTTAACTTGAGTAAGCGACAAAAGTTGATTTAGCCCTCGGGGCTAAACACAAATACAGCGACTCCGATTGGGAGTCGAACGGTTAAATCATCTCGCTCTGTCTTTCCAAGAAAGGAAATGGCTAGAGGGTGATTTTTTATGTGTCCATTTTAGGAGCTCTGGTCAATGCAGAACCAAAGAATCCGTATCCGCTTGAAAGGATTTGATCATCGTTTGATTGATCAGTCTACCGCGGAAATCGTTGAAACTGCTAAGCGTACTGGCGCCCAGGTACGTGGTCCTATCCCACTGCCTACGCGCAAAGAGCGTTATACCGTTTTGATCTCTCCGCACGTTAATAAAGATGCTCGTGACCAATACGAAATCCGTACTCACAAGCGTTTGGTTGACATCGTAGAGCCAACTGAGAAGACAGTCGACGCGCTGATGCGTCTGGATCTTGCGGCTGGTGTCGACGTACAGATTAGCTTGGGTTAATTGAGATCCTTAGAAGAGGTTTGAGAGATGGCTATCGGTCTTATTGGTCGTAAAGTGGGTATGACCCGCATCTTCACCGAAGATGGCGTGTCTATCCCTGTTACTGTAATTGAAGTAAATGCAAACCGCGTTACTCAGGTGAAAACTCTGGAAAACGACGGCTACCGTGCACTTCAAGTTACTACTGGTGCCAAAAAAGCCAACCGCATCACTAAGCCAGAAGCAGGTCACTTTGCCAAAGCGGGCGTTGACGCCGGCCGTGGTTTGTGGGAAATGCGTCTGGCAGACGGTGAAGGCGAAGGCATTGAAGTTGGTGCTGAGCTGAACGTAGATATCTTCGCTGACGTAGCGAAAGTAGATGTTACCGGTCAATCAAAAGGTAAAGGTTTCCAAGGCGGCGTTAAGCGCTGGAACTTCCGTACCCAGGATATGACTCACGGTAACTCATTGGCGCACCGTGCTAACGGTTCTATCGGTCAGAACCAGACGCCAGGTCGCGTATTCAAAGGCAAAAAAATGTCAGGCCACATGGGTGCTGAGCGTGTTACCACTCAAAATCTGGACGTAGTACGTGTAGATGCTGAGCGTAACCTGCTGCTGGTTAAAGGTGCTGTTCCAGGCGCTACCAATGGCGACCTGATCATCAAGCCTGCCGTTAAAGCCTAAGGTCTGAGGAGATAGTAATGGAATTGGTATTGAAAGACGCGCAAAGCGCTCTTGAAGTTTCCGAAACTACCTTCGGCCGTGACTTTAATGAAGCACTGGTTCATCAGGTAGTTGTAGCTTACGCTGCAAACGCGCGTCAGGGCACTCGTGCTCAGAAAACTCGCGCTGAAGTGACTGGCTCTGGCAAGAAGCCATGGCGCCAAAAAGGTACTGGCCGCGCTCGTGCGGGTGGTGTCAAGGGTCCAATCTGGCGTGGCGGTGGCGTAACTTTCGCTGCTAAAACCCAAGATCACAGCCAGAAAGTCAACAAGAAAATGTACCGCGGCGCTCTGAAGAGCATCCTGTCCGAGCTGGTACGTCAAGAACGTCTGATCGTTGTTGAAAAGTTTGCTGTTGAAGCTCCTAAAACTAAAGAGCTGAAGGCCAAGCTGAAAGACATGGGTCTGGAAGACGTATTGATTGTGACTTCCGAAGTTGACGAGAATCTGTTCTTGGCAGCTCGCAACCTGTACAAGGTTGATGTTCGTGATGTTGCTGGTATTGACCCAGTAAGCCTAATCGCGTTCGACAAAGTGCTGGTAACTGCTGATGCTGTTAAGCAAATCGAGGAGATGCTGGCATGATCCGCGAAGAACGTTTACTGAAAGTTATTCTGGCGCCTCACATCTCTGAAAAGAGCACTGTGGTTGCTGAGAAGAACAACACTGTAGTTTTCCGTGTAGCTATCGACGCCACTAAAGCTGAGATCAAAGCTGCAGTTGAAAAACTGTTTGAAGTTGAAGTTGATTCAGTTCGCACTCTGGTGAACAAAGGCAAAACCAAGCGTCACGGTGCCCGTGTTGGTCGTCGCAGCGATTGGAAAAAAGCCTATGTTACTCTGGCTGAGGGTGCTGACATCGATTTCGTCGGCGCTGAAGCGTAAGGAGATTACTCATGGCAGTTATTAAGTGTAAGCCAACCTCTCCAGGTCGTCGCCACGTCGTTAAAGTGGTTAACTCTGACCTGCACAAGGGTAAACCTTTTGCTGGCCTGTTGGCGAAAAAATCTAAGAGTGGCGGCCGTAACAACACTGGTCGTATCACTGTTCGTCACGTTGGTGGTGGTCATAAGCAACACTACCGTCTGATTGACTTCAAACGTGATAAAGATGGTATCCCAGCGAAGATTGAGCGTCTGGAATACGATCCAAACCGTACTGCGCACATCGCGCTGGTACTGTACGCAGACGGTGAACGTCGCTACATCCTCGCTGCCAAAGGCATGCAGGCTGGTGACAAAATCGTTTCTGGCGTAGAAGCTGAAATCAAGACAGGTAACGCCCTGCCGCTGCGTAACATCCCAGTGGGTAGCGTAGTTCACGCTGTTGAAATGAAACCTGGCAAAGGTGCTCAGATTGCACGTTCTGCCGGTGCTTATGTACAAGTTGTAGCTCGTGATGGCGCTTATGCCACTCTGCGTCTTCGCTCTGGCGAAATGCGCAAAGTGCCAGTTGATTGCCGCGCGACTCTGGGTGAAGTTGGTAACGCCGAGCACATGCTGCGTCAACTGGGTAAAGCCGGTGCCAAACGCTGGAGAGGCGTACGCCCAACAGTTCGTGGTGTTGCAATGAACCCAGTAGACCACCCACATGGTGGTGGTGAAGGCCGTTCTTCTGGTGGTCGTCACCCAGTGACTCCATGGGGTGTGCCAACTAAGGGTTACAAGACCCGTAGTAACAAGCGCACTGACAAGTACATCGTACGTCGTCGTAATAAATAGTAAGAGGATTCGCCATGCCACGTTCTCTCAAGAAAGGTCCATTCATTGACCTGCACTTGCTGAAGAAGGTAGAGAAAGCGGTGGAAGCAGGTGACAAAAAGCCTATTAAGACTTGGTCACGTCGCTCAATGATCATTCCAAACATGATTGGTTTGACCATCGCTGTCCATAATGGTCGTCAGCACGTTCCTGTGTTCGTAACTGACGAAATGATCGGCCACAAACTTGGTGAATTCTCACCAACTCGCACTTATCGCGGCCATGCTGCTGATAAGAAAGCGAAGAAGCGTTAATACGGGAGGAATGAGATGGAAGTTTTAGCTAAACATCGTTTTGCCCGTACGTCGCCTCAAAAGGCTCGTTTGGTAGCTGATCAGATCCGTGGTTTGCCTGTTTCCAAGGCCCTCGAGATCCTGACCTTCAGCCCCAAGAAAGCCGCCGTACTGGTCAAAAAAGTACTGGATTCAGCCATTGCCAATGCTGAGCATAACGAAGGTGCTGACATTGATGAACTGAAAGTTGGAAAAGTCTTCGTCGATGAAGGTCCAACTATGAAGCGCATCATGCCACGTGCTAAAGGCCGCGCCGACCGTATCATGAAGCGTACCAGCCACATTACTGTGGTTGTATCAGATCGCTAGGAGAGAGCAATGGGACAGAAAGTACATCCTAATGGTATCCGTCTGGGTATCACTAAGCCTTGGGTCTCTACCTGGTACGCTGATAAAGCAGACTACGCTGCTAATCTGCACGGCGACTGGGAAGTGCGTAAGTTTCTCGAAGAGAAGCTGAAAGCCGCATCAGTATCTAAGATCGTTATCGAACGCCCAGCGAAAAGCATCCGCGTTACTATTCACACTGCCCGTCCAGGTGTTGTGATCGGTAAGAAAGGTGAAGACGTTGAGGTTCTGCGTGCTGAAGTTGCCAAAATTACTGGCACTCCTGCGCAAATTAACATCGCTGAGATCCGTAAGCCTGAGCTGGACGCCAAGCTGGTAGCTGATTCTATCGCTCAACAGCTGGAGCGTCGTGTTATGTTCCGTCGCGCTATGAAGCGTGCGGTACAGAACGCTATGCGTCTGGGCGCTAAAGGTATCAAAGTTGAAGTTAGTGGCCGTTTAGGCGGCGCTGAGATTGCGCGCACCGAGTGGTATCGCGAAGGCCGTGTGCCTCTGCATACACTGCGTGCTGACATCGACTATTCAACCTCTGAAAGTCACACTCAATACGGTGTGATCGGCATTAAAGTTTGGGTCTTCAAAGGTGAAGTCCTGGACGGTATCGTGCCTCAGATCGAAGAGCCGAAGCAGCAACCTAAGCGCAAGCCTCGTGGTAAATAGGAGAGCCGGCAATGCTGCAACCTAAACGTATGAAGTTTCGCAAAATGTTCAAAGGCCGCAACCGCGGTCTGGCGAACGGTACTGAAGTTAGCTTCGGTACATTTGGTCTGAAAGCAGTTGGCCGCGGCCGTTTAACTGCCCGTCAGATCGAATCTGCACGTCGTGCCATGACACGTCACATTAAGCGTCAAGGTCAAATCTGGATTCGGGTTTTTCCTGACAAGCCAATTACCTCTAAGCCTCTTGAAGTGCGTATGGGTAAAGGTAAAGGTAACGTTGAATACTGGGTATGTCAGATTCAACCAGGCAAGGTACTCTATGAAATGAATGGCGTTTCAGAAGAGCTGGCTCGCGAAGCTTTCGCACTGGCCGCTGCTAAACTGCCTATCAAGACTACCTTCGTAACTAAGACGGTGATGTAATGAAAGCGAGCGAACTGAGAGAAAAGAGCGTTGAGGAATTGAACGCTGAACTGCTTGGTCTGCTGCGTGAGCAGTTTAACCTGCGTATGCAACACGCCACTGGTCAGCTGGCACAAACTCACCAGCTGAAGCAAGTGCGCCGTAACATTGCGCGCGTTAAGACCATTATTACTTCTAAGGCAGGTGCATAATGTCTGAGAAAATCCGTACTTTGCAGGGTAAAGTCATCAGCGACAAGATGGATAAGTCCATCACTGTAGCTGTTGAGCGTCAAGTTAAGCACCCAATCTACGGTAAGTACATCAAACGTACTACTAAGATCCATGCACATGACGAACAAAACCAGTGTAAAGAAGGTGATTTCGTGTCTATTCGCGAATGTCGCCCTCTGTCTAAGACTAAGTCTTGGACTCTGGTTGAAGTAGTAAGCAAGGCCTAATTTTTATTAGGTAAACTGGTAAACGGCTCCTTTTTGGGGCCGTTTGTTTTTTAATACTATCCATCCTCTATTTATGGTGTTATACTTGCGCGCCATTTTTGACCGATTTGAACGGCAAAAATGGTGTTTATTTAGCCCCATGGTGGGGATTGTGTAGTAACGATAGCGGAGCACTTAAAATGATCCAAATGCAATCGACTCTCGATGTCGCATGTAACAGCGGCGCGCGCAGAGTTCAGTGTATTAAGGTCTTGGGTGGCTCTCATCGTCGTTATGCCGGTATCGGCGACATCATCAAGGTTTCTGTTAAAGAAGCCATTCCTCGCGCTAAAGCGAAGAAAGGTGATGTGTATAACGCGGTGGTAGTCCGTACTAAGAAAGGCGTACGTCGTCCAGACGGTTCTGTCATTCGCTTCGATCGGAATGCAGCGGTATTGCTTAACGCAAACCTTGCCCCGATTGGTACTCGTATCTTTGGACCTGTGACACGTGAACTGCGTACTGAGCAATTCATGAAGATTGTGTCGCTGGCACCAGAAGTACTGTAAGGAGCTTCAAAATGGCAGCAAAAATCCGTCGTGAAGACGAAGTAATTGTACTGGCCGGTAAGGATAAGGGTAAGCGCGGTAAGGTTACTCGTGTACTTACTACCGGTAAGTTAATTGTTGAAGGCATCAATCTCGTTAAGAAACACCAGAAGCCTAACCCTCAACTGGGTGTGACTGGTGGTATCGTTGAGAAAGAAGCACCGATTCAAGCATCTAATGTTGCGATCTTTAACCCTGTCACTGGCAAGGCGGATCGTGTTGGTTTCCGATTCGAAGACGGTAAAAAAGTCCGTTTCTTCAAATCGAACAGTGAACTCGTTAAGTAACTGGAGTAAACGATGGCGAAACTGCATGATAGATACAAAGAGACTGTTGTTGCTGAACTAACTAAAAAGTTCGGTTATACCAGTGTCATGCAAGTCCCTCGGATTGAGAAAATCACCCTGAATATGGGTGTTGGCGAAGCCGTAGCTGACAAGAAAATCATGGAAAATGCTGTCCGTGATATGACTGCTATTGCTGGCCAAAAACCAGTTGTGACTGTAGCTCGTAAGTCAGTTGCTGGTTTTAAAATCCGTGAAGGCTACCCTATTGGCTGTAAAGTAACCCTGCGCGGTGAGCGCATGTGGGAATTCTTTGAGCGTTTGGTTGACATCGCAATCCCTCGTATCCGTGACTTCCGTGGTCTGAGCGCTAAGTCGTTCGACGGCCGTGGTAACTACGCGATGGGCGTGCGCGAGCAGATCATCTTCCCAGAAATCGACTACGATAAAGTCGATAAGATTCGTGGTATGGATATTGTTATCACTACCTCTGCGAATACTGACGAAGAAGGTCGCGCTTTGCTTGATGCTTTCAACTTCCCATTCAAGAAATAAGGGGTAGCGAAATGGCAAAATTGTCAATGAAGGCACGTGAAGCAAAACGTGCAAAGCTCGTGGCCAAGTATGCTGAAAAGCGTGCAGCTCTTAAGGCTATCATCAGCAGCCCAGAGTCTTCTGACGAAGCTCGTTGGGATGCGGTTCTTAAGCTGCAAGCTCTACCACGTGATTCAAGCGCATCGCGTCAACGCAATCGCTGTAATCAAACTGGCCGCCCTCATGGTTTCCTGCGCAAATTCGGCCTGAGCCGTATCAAGCTGCGTGAAGCAACCATGCGTGGTGAAGTTCCTGGTCTGCGTAAGGCCAGCTGGTAAGCACTTGTCACGGAGTAAGCTAATATGAGCATGCAAGATCCTATTGCGGATATGTTGACCCGTATTCGTAACGGCCAAGCTGCTAACAAAGTATCTGTGAAGATGCCTTCTGCCAAACTGAAAGTTGCTATCGCAAAGCTGCTGAAAGATGAAGGTTACATCACTGACTACGCCGTAGCAGAAGAAGGCGCTAAGCCTGAACTGGAAATCACTCTGAAATATTTCCAGGGCCAACCTGTTGTTGAGACTATCCAGCGCGTAAGCCGTCCTGGTCTTCGTATTTACAAAGGTAAAGACGAGCTGCCAAAGGTTATGGGCGGACTGGGTGTCGCAATTGTGTCCACTTCTAAAGGCCTGATGACTGATCGTGCCGCCCGCCTTGCAGGCATGGGTGGTGAGGTTATCTGCTACGTAGCGTAAGGAGCTAGGAATGTCTCGTGTAGCAAAAGCACCAGTATCTATTCCAGCCGGCGTAGAGGTGACTTTAAACGACCAAACTATTACCGTTAAAGGCGGTAAAGGTAGTCTGACTCGAGTAATCAACAGCGCAGTTAACGTTGTTGTTGAAGGTGCAGAAATCAAGTTCTCTCCTGTTGAAGGCGTTGTTAACGCTTGGGCACAGGCAGGTACTGCTCGCGCACTGATCAACAACATGGTTGTTGGTGTTTCTCAGGGTTTCGAAAAGAAGCTGAAGCTGGTTGGTGTGGGTTACCGTGCCAAAGTTAGCGGCAGCGCTCTGGACCTGACCTTGGGTTTCTCTCACCCTCTGGTTCATCAATTGCCAGAAGGCGTTACAGCTGAATGCCCAAGCCAAACAGACATCGTACTGAAAAGTATCGATAAAGAGCTGGTTGGTCAGGTTGCGGCTGAAATTCGTGGCTATCGTCCACCAGAGCCTTATAAGGGCAAGGGTGTTCGCTATGATGACGAACAAGTACGCCGTAAAGAGGCTAAGAAGAAGTAGGTAACGCGATATGGATAAGAAAACATCTCGCTTGCGCCGCGCCACTCGCGCTCGCAAGAAGATCCAAGAGCTGGGCGTCAACCGTCTGGTTGTACATCGTACACCGCGTCACATTTACGCTCAGGTAATCAACCCTGAAGCTCAGGTGCTGGCTGTTGCCTCTACTGCTGAGAAAGCAGTAAAGGAACAACTGAAGTACACCGGTAACGTAGATGCGGCCAAGGCAGTAGGTAAAGCTATTGCTGAGCGCGCGATCGAAAAAGGCGTAACTGTTGTTGCTTTCGATCGTTCTGGGTTCAAGTATCACGGTCGTGTTGCTGCTCTGGCAGAAGCCGCTCGTGAAGCTGGCCTCCAGTTCTAAGGGGTAAAACAATGGCTAAATTAGAAGCTCAGCAAAAAGACGATCTGCAAGAAAAGCTGATTGCAGTTAATCGTGTTTCTAAAGTAGTTAAAGGTGGTCGTATCTTTAGCTTCACCGCTCTGACTGTAGTGGGTGATGGTAACGGTAAGATCGGCTACGGCTATGGTAAAGCGCGTGAAGTTCCAGCTGCTATTCAAAAAGCAATGGAAAAAGCCCGTCGCAACATGGTTACTGTAAACCTGAACGAAGGCACTCTGCACCATCCGGTGAAGGGTCGTCACTCTGGTTCACGTGTTTACATGCAACCTGCTTCAGAGGGTACCGGTATTATCGCCGGTGGCGCAATGCGTGCCGTATTGGAAGTAGCAGGCGTTCACAACGTACTGTCGAAAGCATACGGTTCTACTAACCCGATCAACATCGTTCGTGCAACTGTTGACGCACTGGTACATATGAAGTCACCAGCGCAGATAGCAGCCAAGCGTGGCCTGAATGTTGACGAAATTCGGGGGTAATGCACCATGGCTACTAAAACTATCAAAGTAACCCAGACCAAAAGTGCTATCGGGCGTCTGCCTAAGCACAAGGCCACTCTGACTGGTCTTGGTCTGCGTCGTATTGGTCACACCGTAGAGCTGGAAGATACTCCTGCTGTTCGCGGTATGATCAATAAGGTCTACTACATGGTAAAGGTGGAGGACTAATCAATGCGTCTGAATACTTTATCTCCAGCTGCAGGCGCTAAGTCTGCACCTAAGCGTGTAGGCCGTGGTATTGGTTCTGGCTTGGGTAAGACCGCTGGTCGCGGTCACAAGGGTCAAAAATCTCGTAGCGGTGGCGGTGTACGTCCTGGCTTCGAGGGTGGTCAAATGCCACTTAAGATCCGTCTGCCTAAGTTTGGCTTTACCTCGCGTATCGCTATGGTAACTGCTGAAGTTCGCTTGAGCGAACTGGCAAAAGTTAATGGTGACGTTATCGACCTGAACGCACTGAAAGATGCGAACGTAATAACTCGCAACATCCAGTTTGCGAAAATCGTTCTTTCAGGTACCATTGAGCGCCCAGTGACCGTAAAAGGTCTGAAGGTAACCAAAGGTGCACGTGCAGCTATCGAAGCTGCCGGCGGTAAGATCGAGGAATAATACGTCGATGGCAAAACCAGGACTTGATTTAAAAAGCGCGAAAGGTGGACTTTCCGAATTGAAAGCTCGCCTCCTGTTCGTGATTGGCGCAATTATCGTGTTTCGTGCCGGTTCATTTGTGCCAATTCCTGGTATTGACGCTGCTGTATTGGCAGAGCTGTTTGCTCAGCAAAAGGGAACCATCCTGGGCATGTTTAACATGTTCTCGGGTGGCGCCCTTGAGCGCGCCTCTATTTTTGCATTGGGGATCATGCCGTACATTTCGGCTTCGATCATCATGCAGTTGCTGACTGTTGTGCATCCTGCACTCGCTGAACTGAAAAAGGAAGGTGAGTCAGGACGTAAAAAAATCAGTCAGTACACAAGATGGGGTACGCTGGTGCTGGGTACATTCCAGTCGATCGGTATTGCAACAGGGTTGCCAAATTTGGTGACCGGCCTGGTGGTCGATCCCGGTTTCGGATTCTATTTTGTTGCAGTCGTCAGTTTAGTCACAGGAACCATGTTCCTGATGTGGCTTGGCGAGCAAATTACCGAGCGCGGTATAGGTAACGGTATCTCGATCCTGATTTTCGCAGGTATCGTAGCCGGTCTGCCTTCTGCTATCGGTCAAACGGCCGAGCAAGCGCGTCAAGGCGACTTGAACGTATTAGTATTGTTGTTGATTGCGGTGATCGTGTTTGCCGTAACCTATTTCGTGGTATTTGTGGAGCGTGGTCAGCGTCGTATCGTCGTTAACTATGCCAAGCGTCAGCAGGGCCGTAAGGTGTTTGCTGCGCAGTCAACTCACTTGCCGCTGAAGGTTAATATGGCCGGCGTAATTCCGCCAATCTTTGCGTCCAGCATTATTCTGTTCCCAGGCACACTGGCTCAGTGGTTTGGTCAGAATCCGTCTATGGAATGGCTGACTGAGGTTTCCCTCGCAGTTTCTCCTGGACAGCCGCTGTACTCTCTGTTGTATGCAGCAGCAATTATTTTCTTCTGTTTCTTCTATACTGCGTTGGTGTTTAACCCTCGTGAGACAGCAGATAACCTGAAGAAGAGTGGTGCGTTCATTCCCGGGATCCGTCCCGGCGAACAGACTTCGCGTTACATTGATAAAGTGATGACCCGTTTGACTCTGGCAGGCGCGTTGTATATTACCTTTATCTGTTTAATTCCGGAGTTCATGTTAATCGCATGGAAAGTACAGTTCTATTTTGGCGGTACTTCACTACTGATTATGGTAGTTGTGATCATGGACTTCATGGCTCAGGTTCAGACCCATATGATGTCTCATCAATATGAGTCTGTGATGAAGAAAGCTAATCTGGTGAACAAAGCGAATCTCGATCGCTTTGGTCGATAAGATAGCTTTACGGAGTGATGAAATGAAAGTTCGAGCTTCCGTGAAGAAGATCTGCCGTAACTGCAAGATCGTCAAGCGTAGTGGCGTTGTACGCGTTATCTGTGTTGAACCAAAACACAAACAGCGTCAAGGCTAAAAAAATCTTGGCCAGCTCTTAACTGGGCTGGCCAAAAATATTGTTTGCAAACTAGTCATCTGTCGAGTATCCTTTCGGGCTTTTCACAGATGGCCTTTAACTTAAGGAGTGCATAGTGGCCCGTATCGCTGGCATTAACATTCCTGATCAAAAGCACACAGTCATTGCACTGACTGCTATCTACGGTATCGGTCGTACTCGCGCTAAAGCTATCTGCGCGGCTACTTCCATTGCCGAAGACGCTAAGATCAAGGAATTGAGCGAAGCTCAAATCGATACTCTACGCGAAGAAGTTGCCAAATACTCAGTAGAGGGTGACTTACGCCGCGAGGTTTCAATGAACATCAAGCGTCTTATGGACCTTGGTTGTTATCGTGGCCTCCGCCATCGCCGTAGCCTGCCTCTCCGTGGGCAACGTACTAAGACCAATGCGCGTACTCGCAAAGGTCCACGTAAACCAATCAAGAAGTAACGGGAAGGTAGACAATGGCTAAAGTTCCGTCACGTTCTCCGCGTAAGCGCGTACGTAAACAGGTTGCTGATGGCATGGCTCATATCCATGCGTCTTTCAACAATACAATTGTTACTATCACAGATCGTCAAGGTAACGCTCTGTCATGGGCGACTGCAGGTGGTTCAGGTTTCCGTGGTTCACGTAAATCTACTCCATTTGCTGCGCAGGTGGCAGCTGAGCGCGCAGGTACTGCTGCTCAGGATTATGGTGTTAAAAACCTTGAAGTTTTCGTGAAGGGTCCAGGTCCAGGTCGTGAGTCAGCCATTCGTGCGCTGAACGCTGTTGGTTACAAAATTACCAACATCACTGATGTGACGCCGATCCCTCATAACGGTTGTCGTCCTCCTAAAAAACGCCGCGTGTAATTGGCAGTTTCGTTAGGATAGTTGGAGAAAGATCATGGCAAGATACTTGGGTCCCAAGCTCAAGCTCAGCCGCCGGGAAGGTACTGACCTTTTCCTGAAAAGCGGTGTGAGAGCAATCGATTCGAAGTGTAAGCTGGAAGCTGCACCTGGACAACATGGCGCTCGTAAGCCACGTTTGTCTGATTATGGCTTGCAGTTACGCGAGAAACAAAAAGTTCGTCGTATTTACGGTGTACTGGAAAAGCAGTTCCGTAACTACTACAAAGAGGCTGCACGTCTGAAAGGCAACACAGGTGAAAACCTGCTGCAACTTTTGGAAACCCGTCTGGATAACGTAGTTTATCGTATGGGCTTCGGTGCGACTCGTGCAGAAGCACGTCAGCTGGTTAGCCATAAGTCAATTATGGTCAACGGTCGTGTTGTTAACATTCCGTCATTCAAAGTGTCTGCGAATGATGTTGTAAGCATTCGCGAGAAGTCACAGAAGCAAGCCCGTATCAAGGCTGCTCTGGAAGTGGCTGCTCAACGCGAGAAGCCTACATGGGTTGAAGTCGACAGCGCAAAAATGGAAGGTGCTTTCAAGCGTCTGCCAGAACGTAGCGATTTGTCTGCGGAAATTAACGAACAGCTGATCGTCGAGCTTTACTCTAAGTAAGGCTAACAAACAAGAGAGGACACAATGCAGGGTTCTGTTACAGAATTTCTTAAACCGCGTCTCGTTGATATCGAGCAGGTTAACCCAACTCGTGCCAAGGTGACTCTGGAGCCACTCGAGCGTGGTTTTGGTCATACTTTGGGTAACGCGTTGCGTCGCATCCTATTGTCGTCTATGCCCGGCTGCGCGGTTACCGAAGTCGAGATCGACGGCGTACTGCATGAATACAGCAGTAAGGAAGGCGTACAAGAAGATATCCTTGAAATATTGCTGAACCTGAAAGGGCTGGCAGTTATGATCGAGGGTAAAGACGAGGCTATGCTCACTCTGAGCAAGTCCGGCGCAGGCCCTGTTACCGCAGCCGACATCACCCACGACGGCGATGTCACAATCGTGAACCCGGATCATGTTATCTGTCACTTGACCGGTAACAATGACATCAGTATGCGTATCCGCGTTGAGCGTGGTCGTGGTTATGTACCGGCTTCTGCCCGTGCACAAACCGAAGACGATGATCGCCCAATCGGTCGTCTGCTGGTCGATGCTTCATTCTCGCCAGTTGCTCGCATTGCTTATAATGTTGAGGCGGCTCGTGTGGAACAGCGTACTGACTTGGACAAGCTGATCATCGATATGACCACTAATGGTACTATCGATCCTGAAGAAGCTATCCGTCGTTCTGCGACCATCTTGGCTGAACAGCTGGATGCCTTCGTTGAACTACGTGATGTGACTGAGCCAGAGCAGAAAGAAGAGAAACCGGAGTTCGATCCGATTCTGTTGCGTCCTGTCGACGATTTAGAGCTAACTGTACGTTCGGCTAACTGTTTGAAAGCCGAAGCGATTCATTACATCGGAGATCTGGTACAACGCACTGAAGTTGAGCTGCTCAAAACGCCTAACCTGGGTAAGAAATCTCTTACCGAGATCAAGGATGTGTTGGCATCTCGCGGACTGTCGCTAGGTATGCGTCTGGAAAACTGGCCACCGGCTAGTTTGGCAGACGACCTGTAAGTCCCAGGTTTTGTACAGATTTAGGTTATAAGGATTAGGTCATGCGCCATCGTAAGAGTGGTCGTCAACTTAACCGCAACAGCAGTCACCGCCAAGCCATGTTCCGTAACATGGCAAGTTCACTGGTTCGTCATGAAATCATCAAGACAACCGTAGTGAAGGCCAAAGAACTGCGTCGCGTAGTTGAGCCTCTGATAACACTTGCTAAAAGTGACAGCGTAGCAAACCGTCGTCTGGCGTTTGCTCGTACTCGCGACCAAGAAGTCGTAGGTAAACTGTTTAACGAACTGGGTCCACGCTATCAGGAACGTCCTGGTGGTTACACCCGTATCCTGAAGTGCGGTCTGCGTGCCGGTGATAAAGCCCCTATGGCTTACATCGAGCTGGTAGGTCGCCCAGAAGCCGCTGAAGCTGTAGAAGTTGAAGCTGCTGCTGAGTAATCTCAGGTAAGTTCTGAAAAAGCCCCGCTCACAAGCGGGGCTTTTTATTTTGTTCGTCGCCTAAGGTCAATCTACGAGTTCGGCCTGCTGTTTGACCCTGTCTGGCAGTTTCAGTTGCCATTTTGTTAAACCACTCTCACTGAACAGATAAGCACCGCTGGTATCCATCTTTGGGAATATAGTTGCCGGTCTTATGCCCGCCAGGATCTGTTTGGCTATGGTTCCTGCTATGCAGCCATGCTTGTAACCATCCAGAATATAGCCTCCGATATTGCCTTCAGAGCCGACACTGAAATGCCAAAAACCAAAATGAGGCACAGTGGCGTTGTCGTGGGTCCAACGTGCTACCTGTAGCTCACCTACTATCTGTTGCTTATCATCTTGCAGCATTTGATACAGGGCCACAAACACAGCATCATAGCCTCGCTCTCGGGCGCTTGACACAGAAGCCTGCCAACTACTGAACTTTTGATGTTGTTCAATATCGATTTGGTTGTTGCCTATCATCAAATTTTGGTTGAGCTTTTTGATGGAAGCTACCGCTGTGTCCGAGGTATAACCCGAGTCAAATAACAGTAAGAATTTATGTGGTGGTGGGGTGGGTAACATAGCCTGTGCCATCAAGAGGGAACGTTTGAACAGAGGACGCTCCAACACGCCGGTAATGTTAGTTGTATGTTTGATCCTATAATCACGAGGATTGCCGTTGATCCCTAAATAAACTACCGGGGTTTGGGTTTGGCTGAAGCGTTCGTGTAGCAGCATCAAGGCATTGTCATCGGCGAGAAAGACCAAATCGGGTTTAAGTTCCAGGTATCTTTGCCAGGCTTTATTGGCCTGGATTTCAAACTGTTCTTTGGGGAGTCGCTTGGTATCGAGAGCGAAAGTCTCAAATTGGTGTTCATTGCCAAGGATGGACATTATCCCGGCTTTATAGCTTTGGTCCCAGGGATATTCGGCATGATAGGACTCAATCAGCAAGAGATTGGCAGCACCGATTGGCAGTGACAGCAGTATACCCAGAAATACCAATGCGCGCATGCCAAGTCCTTCTATTCAGCCTGTAGCATTTTAGCGTGGCATAAATTTCTGACTCTGCAAGTAATAAAAAAGCCTCCGAAGAGGCTTTTTTATCTAAGGGCGTTTACTTGGCGCCGCCGACCTGTTGCGTGTTGTACTCAAGCTTTTCATGGGTCTGGCCCATGGCTTCAGCAACTTCAGGTGGCATATAGTTTTCATCGTGCTTGGCCAGCACTTCAGAGGCTTCCAATTTGCCAGATTCAACCAGTACACCCTGGGCTACAATCCCCTGTCCCTCACGGAACAGATCCGGCAACAGGTCATCATAAGTTACTATGATTTCACCGCCGGCGGCATCATGCACGGCAAATTCAACATGCAGGCTTTCAGGATCACGTACCATGGAGCCTACAGTAACCATGCCCCCCACGCGGATCCGCTGGCCCACTTCCGGCTTGATGCCTGTGTCCTTTTTACCATTGACTATCTCGGTGGGAGTATAGAAGAGGTTAAGGTTAGAGTTGAGGGCATATAACAGCAAAGAAGCCACGGCTGCAACACCTGCAATCAAGGCCACTGCCAATACCAGTCTTTTTTTGCGTCTTGGGTTCACGATCTGTTACTCCGGTTTTGAGCGAGGCGTTCCTCACGTTGCACTTTGGATGCTATTTCCTGCAGTACCCGACGCTTCTTCATCGAACTAACTAGGATAAGCAGGCTAAGGGACACGAAAGTGACACCGTAGGCCAACCACACATAGAAGGCATAGCCGCCCATGTTGAAAAACTCTGCTAAAGATTGAAACTGCATTATTTGACTCCTTCGGCCTTGGCCAGTTCCCTAACCCAGGGGCGCATTCCGTTACGGGCCAGAATTTCGGCACGGAAACGCACCAGAGTGATGGCACCTATCATCAGACCAAACCCAAATATGTTGATCAATAAAGGGTAGAGCATGTCGGTGGACATGGTCGACTTTTCGGTGATTCGGATAGTGGATGGCTGGTGCAGTGAGTTCCACCATTCAACCGAATACTTAATGATAGGGATATTGATCACCCCTACTATGGCCAGAATGCCGGCGGCTCTGGCTGCCAGCACCTTATCTTCGAATGAGGCATAGAGGGAGATAACCCCTAAATATAGGAACAACAGCACAAGTTCAGAGGTCAGGCGTGCATCCCAAACCCACCAAGTGCCCCACATGGGTTTACCCCAAGTGGCACCAGTGAACAGAGCGATAAAGGTCACTACAGCACCAATTGGTGCGATAGAGGCGGCTGCCCAATCGGCCAGCTTAATCTGCCACACCAGGCCAATGAAGGCCGCGGTTGCCATGCCCATGTAAGCAGCCATTGACATGGATGCAGCCGGTACGTGGATAAAGATAATACGGTAGCTGTCACCCTGTTGGTAATCAGTGGGAGCAAATGCCAAGCCCCACACGGTTCCGGTTGCGATAAGTGCCAGGGCAAGCAGTGCAAACCAAGGCAGTAGTTTTCCTGACAGTTGATACGCCCTTTGAGGGTCGGCGTAGGGATGTAACCATTTCCACATTTCAGTTAGTACTCACTCGCAATGAGGCACCAATAGCAAAAGGTGCCAAGACTAAAGAACCGACCAGCATAGCGCCTAAAATCGCTAGCTGACCATCATAGGGTTGTTTGGATGCTGCAAAGTCGATCGCGCCGGTCGCAAAGATCAACACTGGTATATACAGTGGCAGGATCAACAAACTCAACAGCACGCCGCCTTTGCGTAAGCCCACTGTCAGGGCTACACCTATGGCGCCAAGCAGACTCAACACAGGTGTCCCCAGCATCAAGGTGGCTATCAGGGCACCATAACTGTTGTCGTCCAGATGCAGCAGCACAGCCAACAGCGGTGCGATTATAATTAAAGGTACGCCAGTCAGTAACCAGTGAGCAAACACTTTGGCCAGTACCAACAGCGCCAGTGGCTGCG
Organism: Shewanella sp. BJSY2023SW001; assembly: GCF_047314685.1. Taxonomy (NCBI): domain Bacteria; kingdom Pseudomonadati; phylum Pseudomonadota; class Gammaproteobacteria; order Alteromonadales; family Shewanellaceae; genus Shewanella; species Shewanella sp. BJSY2023SW001. Next base: position 8,932 of record NZ_JBKORF010000041.1, on the reverse strand, counting down.
GGCTAAGCAACATCTGCTCCAGACTTCCGTCACTGAAGTCTGCCTTGAACAACCGTTCCAGTGACAACATGGCTGCCAGCAAGGCCGCAACCCAGATAATCCCGGGAGCAATCCGGGTCAACACCTGCGGCTCAGGACCTATACCCAGCGGAAACAGGGTAACCACTATGATAAAAAACAGCAGTGGGTTAAAAATATCACCACGATGACGCACGGCAATCTGTAGATCCCGTTTCAGCAGGGTGAAAAATGCCTTGGTAAAACTAATGCCTCTGTTCATCTCTGCTAAGCCTTATACGAAGCGATAATCCAAGCGGATTTTCCGCAACCTTTCATCTGTAATGATGCCCATATCCTGGTGGGTCGTCAGAATGACACAGCCACCGGCGTCGGCATGGCGAATATAGAGTTGTTCCAATTCAGCGACCCCTTTCTTATCGATCGCGGTAAAGGGCTCATCCAGAATCCAGATTTTACAGGCGGTATGCCAGAGCCTGGCGAGTGCGGTTCGTCTGTGTTGGCCCGCAGACAGGTGGCCTGCAAGCGCTTCTTCAAAACCGGTCAGGTTGACTTTGGCAAGGATTTCCCGAGCATCAAAGTCATCATACCCACTGATTCTTAAATTGAAGTTAAGGTTTTCCTCGGCGGTTAATTCGCTTTTCACGCCCGCGAGATGGCCCAGATAAAGCAGGTTTTCATTGAACTCATCGCGGCAACGAGTAATAGCTTCTCCCTGGAACAGGACTTCCCCTCCGTATGGGCGTGACAGGCCAGCGAGGATCCGCAGTAGGCTGGTTTTACCGGCACCGTTGGGACCTTCAATCTGGACAATATCGCCAGGATGGATATCGAAGCTGAGTTCATCGAATAGTATTCGCTCTTCTCGAATACAAGTGAGGCTGCTTGCCGACAGCAGTGATGTAGGTTTTGGTTCTGCCACTGAGCCCTCTATAACAAGCGATAAGGAAACACAAGAGATACTAACACATGCTCTGGCTGGGGTTTACCACTGGTTTGCACTAAGTTTCAGCAATTTGATGTGCTTCCAATAAAAGTGAATTTTTTGGAACTTTTTTATCTGTTACTAATATATTAATGAATTCGCGACCTTTGTCCTTTTTTACGGAACAAGCTGCGATTTTAATCACAAAAAGGTGAGATTTATTGAAGTTTGTTGTACTCTTAGCGAGCTAAAATGAGTCTGCCTGCTTAAACCAAGGGCAGCGTTGAGCTTTGTAAGTATTTGCATTAGGAACATTGAACATGAAAAAACTGTTAGCAATGACCGCAGTAGCTGCATTGACTATGTCTGCGAACGTGTCAGCCCAAGAAGGTGAGGCCGTTTACAATAAAGCCTGCCAAGTCTGCCATAGCATGGGTGTTGCCGGTGCACCTAAAGCACACGATGCTGCTGCTTGGGAGCCTCGCCTGGCCAAAGGTATCGACACCCTGCTTAACAGCGTTAAGTCTGGTTTGAACGCTATGCCTCCTGGTGGCATGTGTACAGATTGTACTGATGAAGATTACAAGAACGCTATTGGATTCATGTCCAAGTAATCAGGTATCATCATAAAAAAACCGGCATCAGCCGGTTTTTTTATGTCTATTTGTCAAGGTTAGGATTACTGAACTTCGGTATCCAGCACCAGTTCACCGCTGGCACCGACTTTGATGCTGGCCAGCTTACCTTGCAGATCGCCTGGTTGAGGTTTTACGCTGCCGTGCTTGGACAATACTGCAATCACTTCAACATCGGTAGCATCGCTGAGTTTAACGTTACCACCCATATTGGTGGAATCATCCAGAGTCACAGTCACAGGTAATGACTTGGCACTCACCTTGGTGGCAGCCAGTGGGACTTTAGGGCCTTCGGTTGCTCTGGCAAAGATGAACAACATATCTGTATTGCTGACTTTGGCCGCCAGTTCAGGGGCGATAGAGACATTCAGTGTCACTGTCTTTGCTGTTGCTGTCTTTAAGCCCTTGTGAGCCTCATCATTTGGCATAGTGGCACCACCTTCTGCCTGCAGGCGCATCTTGGCGCTGTCGATGGCATTGATCAGTGCGGCGCGATCCACGTCGGCTCTATCACTGTCAAGAATGGTTTGCCAAGCGCCGATTGCCTTGTTGTAATCCGCGGTAAAGAAAGCATCCATACCAACCAGCAGTAGAGTGGAAGGGTCTTGTGGATCCAGTTTCAGCGCTTGATCAATCAGTGACTGAACCACAGGGATCATCTGCTGACCGGCCTTATAATAGAGGGCGGTAGCTTTGGGGCCAAGCAACTCGGCGTGAACTCCCACCAGTTCGATCACCTTATCAAAGGCTGCTACTGCCTGATCATATTGTCCGGCAGAGATGTAGGCGTGACCCAGACTGAACCAAGCTTGGCTGTTTTCCGGCTCCTGCTGCACTGCAGATTCCATCATTTGCACCCGTTGCATCATGATCTGTTCAGTACTCATACCTGCATGGGGGTTTTCAGGTTGAGGTGAATCGATATTCTGATAGGCGCCTAACTGTTGATAGGAGTAACCGGCCACGACCAGTAATACGGCAGACATCAGACTTGGCCACAGTAGCCCTTTAGGCTTGGCTTGTGTATCGAGCGAATCATCCGCTCCTTGCTTGATGTCCTGCAACAAGCTGACTTCCAGCTCCTTTTTCAGGGATTCAAATTCGTCTTGGTCCAGCAGTTCTTCCTGGCGTTCTTTTTCCAGAATAGCTAGACGTTCGTTAAACAGTTCCAGGTTGGTCTGTTTACGGACACCGGACTCTTCAGCCTTGAGTAGCTTCTGCTGCCGGAAATGAGGGAGCCAGATCAGCCCCAGGCTGACTAACACAACAATCGCAATAAAAATCCAAAAAGTGGTCATTATGTTTATTTCACGTTGGTTTGTGACAAAGCGGGGTTACCGCACGGCCTGATTGCAAGATTATACGGAAAGATGATTCATTGAACAGTAATATAAGTCCCCCACCAAAGTTAATGGTCATAGTTGGGCACTGGTTCACAGTTCCAAATTTCAGCAAAAAATTCAATGAAACTTCTCTATTTAACGCCTGTCACAGCTTGGAGTCTTGCCGTTTTTCCATGGTCAATATTGGTCGCTCGGAGAATGAGAGCCGCGACCCATAATTGGTGGAAAGTGGCAGACAGGAACAAAAGCAAATACTAAAATGAACAAAAATTCGTAATATATACCTGTTAACCCTTGCGGCTTTTAAGCCGCAATTAAGTTAATAAAGTAATGGTGTGTGCCCGTAGTTGTGCGTCTGCCTAGAATAGAAGCTTGGCAGACATTGACCTGGAAACTGAGGAAAACCCATGATCCCAGAACTTGGACATTTCTCATTGATCATAGGGATGGCGTTCGCAGTACTGCTGATGACAGTCCCCCTGATCGGTGTTGCCCGCAAAGACCAATACCTAGTGCGCTATGCCTGGCCACTAAGTTACGGTATGTTTTTTTTCATCTTTTTATCGGTAATTGCGTTGGGTTATAGCTTCGCAATCGATGACTTCTCAGTAGCCTATGTGGCTCATCATTCCAACTCTCAATTGCCTATCTTCTTTAAGATTGCAGCAGTCTGGGGCGGACATGAAGGCTCATTGTTGTTCTGGGTCTTCTCACTTTCGGTGTGGACCGCAGCTGTAGCTTTCTTCAGCAAGGGGTTGGAAGAGGTGTTTACCGCTCGGGTATTGGCCGTGTTGGCGATGATCACCATAGGCTTTACCCTGTTTATGCTGCTCACTTCCAGCCCATTCGAACGTTTGTTCCCGATCCCGGCAGAAGGGCGTGACCTTAACCCTATGTTGCAGGATGTGGGTTTGATCTTCCACCCACCCATGCTTTATCTGGGGTATGTGGGCTTTTCAGTCAGCTTCGCCTTCGCTATCGCCGCATTGATGAGCGGTCGACTCGATTCTGCTTGGGCTCGTTGGAGTCGTCCTTGGACTCTGGCTGCCTGGATCTTCCTCACTGGTGGTATCGCATTGGGCTCCTGGTGGGCATATTACGAGTTAGGTTGGGGCGGTTGGTGGTTCTGGGATCCGGTTGAAAACGCGTCCTTTATGCCATGGCTTGTTGGTACAGCTCTGGTTCACTCCTTGATAGTGACAGAGAAGCGCGGTGCCTTCCGTAACTGGACAGTGCTTCTGTCTATCTTTGCCTTCTCTTTGAGCTTACTGGGTACATTTATTGTTCGTTCTGGCGTGCTGACCTCAGTGCACTCCTTTGCGGCAGACCCAGGCCGGGGTATGTTCATTCTGTTGCTGCTCGGTTTGGCTATCGGTGGTTCGCTGACCCTGTTTGCCTTCCGTGCCAGTGAAATGAGCAGCCCAGCTCGCTTCGATTTGAAATCCAAAGAAACCATGCTGCTGGTTTGTAACGTATTGCTGACTGTGGCTGCAGGTACTGTATTGCTCGGTACTCTTTATCCACTGCTGATCGATGCGTTGGGCATGGGTAAGATTTCTGTTGGCCCACCATACTTTAATGCAGTGTTTGTTCCGATCGTGCTGGTGCTGTTCGGCTTTATGGGGATTGGTCCCATCATTCGCTGGAAAAAATCCAAACAAGGAGAGCTCAAACGTCAGTTATTGGTACCTGCGATTATCTCGGCTGTGCTGGGTGTAATCGCGCCATTTATCGCCGGTGGTGAGTTCAACATCTGGGTGGCACTGGGTATAGGTGCGGCAGTGTGGATTGTGCTGGCGACTCTGCGTGCCGGTTACAACGTGATTAAAGCTAAAGACGGTAGTGTCAGCCTGGCGCGTATGGGCCGCAGTGAACTGGGGATGATCATTGCTCACTTAGGTATTGCTGTCTCAGTAGTTGGTGCCACCATGGTGTCTAACTACTCTATTGAGAAGAGCGTGCGTATGGGGCCTGGTACCAGTCATGAACTGGCCGGTTACACCTTCAACTATCTGGAAACCCGTAACGTTGTTGGCCCCAATTACACGGCACAGCAAGGACAGGTTGAAGTACTTAAAGATGGTGAAAAGATTGCATTGTTGCAGCCGGATCGTCGTCAATACAATGTTCGCACCATGGATATGACCGAAGCCGGTATCGACTGGGGCCTGTTCCGGGATCTCTATGTCACTATGGGCGACCCTATTAGCCGTACTGAATTTGCAGTGCGACTGAACTACAAACCTTTTGTTCGTTGGTTGTGGTTTGGCAGCATCTTTATGATGGTTGGTGGTTTCTTTGCTGCTTCAGACAAGCGATACCGTGCCAAGGCGCGTGCTGAAGAAGCGGCCTCAGCCAAGAAAGCCAAACTGGCAACAGCCTGAAACAGGTAAGAAGAAGATGAAGAAGCTAATACTTTTTATTCCACTGATATTGTTTCTTTTGATGGGGATCTTCCTTTATAAGGGACTGTTCTTGAATCCGCAGCAGTTGGATTCCGCTTTGGAAGGCAAGCCAGTGCCTGCCTTCCAATTGGAAAAACTGGAAACGCCGGGAGAGATGATCACCAACGAAGATCTCAAAGGTAAGGTATCCATGCTGAACGTATGGGCAACTTGGTGTCCATCCTGTAAGTATGAACATCCTTACCTGATGCAACTGGCACGTCAGAATTTGATACCTATCCATGGCATTAATTATCGTGACGAGCGTGCACTGGCAATGAGAGAACTCTCTCGTCAAGGCGACCCTTACACGCTGAATATCTATGACAAAGATGGTCGTCTTGGTCTGGATCTCGGAGTATACGGTGCGCCGGAAAGTTTCATCGTGGATCATAACGGCATTATTCGTTATCGCTATGCTGGGCCGGTAGATATGCGGGTTTGGAAAGAAACCCTGTATCCCATGATCCAACAGTTGCAGGCCGAGGCCGCTAAGGATAAAGCGTCATGAGAAAGTTGCTGCTAAAAACCTTTGCTGTTGTAGCACTCCTGATTGGCTATGCCGCTCAGGTGGCGGCAACGCCGGTGGACACTTTCGAGTTCAGCTCTCCTGATAAGCAGAAGCGAGCGTTGTCGTTGGCTCATGAGCTGCGTTGCCCTCAGTGTCAGAACCAAAATCTGATCGATTCCAACTCACCGGTTGCCCGCGATCTACGTCTTGAAGTGTACAAGATGGTGGAAGAGGGCAAAGCCGATGATGAAATCGTCCAGTTCATGACCAGTCGCTATGGCGAGTTTGTCCTCTATAAGCCGAGACTTGAAACCAAGACCTACGTTCTGTGGCTTGGGCCTGTGGCACTGCTGTTGTTTGGTGGTTTGATTGGCTTTATCTTCATCCGTAAACAACGTACTTCCGGTGGTAAAGAGCTTGAACTGTCTGCCGAAGAACAACGCCAGTTGGATGAGTTATTGAAGCGAGACAAGTAATGAATAAACTCGGATACTCATTACTTTTGCTGGCGTCCCTGTCACTGGGGGCGCAGGCTTATCCTGGTATGCAGCCAAAGGAGCACAATCAGATCCAATCCAGTGTCGACAAGATCAATGTGCTCCCCCACAGCTTTCCCCTGGAAGTGGTGCCGTTTCAAGATAAGGCCGGTAGCCAATTGGATTTCAGTCAACAGAAAGGAAAAGTGGTGCTGGTCAATATCTGGGCCACTTGGTGTCCTCCGTGTGTTAGGGAGTTGCCGGCACTGGAACGACTTGAAGAGCAGTTCAGTGAGAAAGAGTTCGCCCTGCTACCGATTTCCATCGATCAGGGGGGGCAGGAGCAAGTTGCCAGTTTTCTGCAATCCCAGGGGATGGCAAACTTCCACAGTTACTACGATCCGCAGATGCAGTTGGGGCAGATATTCCCACTCGATACTATCCCGGCGACCTTTATTCTAAATGGTAAAGGGGAGCTGATTGCCTTTGTTCGTAGCTTTGTCGACTGGGATGACCCAAAAGCGATAGCCTTACTCAAAGGCTTTATTGAGCAGGAAAATGTTACTAAGTCGGCTGCAAACTAGCTAAATCTGGTTGTAAAACAGCCATGATGACTGAAAAAGATCGTTTTTGCCTAAAAGTTCGGCAAGCGATCTTTTTTCTTTTAAAAAGCCCTTGCACAAAAGTTTAGGCTCCCTATAATGCGCTCCCACTGACACGGCACAGCGGCAACGCGAAAGACGTGACAGGGTCGAAGAAAAGAGGCTTTTGAGTCCTTTCAACGACAGGCGGAAAAAGATGGTAAATACCTCTTGACGCCGCAGCAGGAAAGCGTAAAATACGCAGCCCTGACCCGATGGCCACAGCGTCTAAGGGATTGCTCTTTAACAAGATAAACAAGCAAATCTGTGTGGGCACTCACAGGCATTGAGAAATCGACAAAACGATTTAACTCGATGAAGAGTGTTCATACGAACAGAATTCATTGAGCAGAACCTTCGGGTTCAACCAAAACTTTAATTGAAGAGTTTGATCATGGCTCAGATTGAACGCTGGCGGCAGGCCTAACACATGCAAGTCGAGCGGTAACATTTCAAAAGCTTGCTTTTGAAGATGACGAGCGGCGGACGGGTGAGTAATGCCTGGGAATTTGCCCATTTGTGGGGGATAACAGTTGGAAACGACTGCTAATACCGCATACGCCCTACGGGGGAAAGCAGGGGACCTTCGGGCCTTGCGCTGATGGATAAGCCCAGGTGGGATTAGCTAGTAGGTGAGGTAATGGCTCACCTAGGCAACGATCCCTAGCTGGTCTGAGAGGATGATCAGCCACACTGGGACTGAGACACGGCCCAGACTCCTACGGGAGGCAGCAGTGGGGAATATTGCACAATGGGGGAAACCCTGATGCAGCCATGCCGCGTGTGTGAAGAAGGCCTTCGGGTTGTAAAGCACTTTCAGCGAGGAGGAAAGGGTGTAAGTTAATACCTTACATCTGTGACGTTACTCGCAGAAGAAGCACCGGCTAACTCCGTGCCAGCAGCCGCGGTAATACGGAGGGTGCGAGCGTTAATCGGAATTACTGGGCGTAAAGCGTGCGCAGGCGGTTTGTTAAGCGAGATGTGAAAGCCCCGGGCTCAACCTGGGAACCGCATTTCGAACTGGCAAACTAGAGTCTTGTAGAGGGGGGTAGAATTCCAGGTGTAGCGGTGAAATGCGTAGAGATCTGGAGGAATACCGGTGGCGAAGGCGGCCCCCTGGACAAAGACTGACGCTCAGGCACGAAAGCGTGGGGAGCAAACAGGATTAGATACCCTGGTAGTCCACGCCGTAAACGATGTCTACTCGGAGTTTGGTGTCTTGAACACTGGGCTCTCAAGCTAACGCATTAAGTAGACCGCCTGGGGAGTACGGCCGCAAGGTTAAAACTCAAATGAATTGACGGGGGCCCGCACAAGCGGTGGAGCATGTGGTTTAATTCGATGCAACGCGAAGAACCTTACCTACTCTTGACATCCAGAGAACTTTCCAGAGATGGATTGGTGCCTTCGGGAACTCTGAGACAGGTGCTGCATGGCTGTCGTCAGCTCGTGTTGTGAAATGTTGGGTTAAGTCCCGCAACGAGCGCAACCCCTATCCTTACTTGCCAGCGGGTAATGCCGGGAACTTTAGGGAGACTGCCGGTGATAAACCGGAGGAAGGTGGGGACGACGTCAAGTCATCATGGCCCTTACGAGTAGGGCTACACACGTGCTACAATGGTCGGTACAGAGGGTTGCGAAGCCGCGAGGTGGAGCTAATCTCATAAAGCCGGTCGTAGTCCGGATTGGAGTCTGCAACTCGACTCCATGAAGTCGGAATCGCTAGTAATCGTGGATCAGAATGCCACGGTGAATACGTTCCCGGGCCTTGTACACACCGCCCGTCACACCATGGGAGTGGGCTGCACCAGAAGTAGATAGCTTAACCTTCGGGAGGGCGTTTACCACGGTGTGGTTCATGACTGGGGTGAAGTCGTAACAAGGTAGCCCTAGGGGAACCTGGGGCTGGATCACCTCCTTACCTAAGCGATAATTGGTG
>NZ_JBKORF010000040.1:0-3210 GCF_047314685.1 Shewanella sp. BJSY2023SW001 | reverse complement strand
TGTGACCACCGCTCCTGAGCCTTCAATATACCGGCGTAGAGCAGTTTGAGTAAACTGTTCTCGTTGGCAAAACCACCCTTGGTTTTCGTCAGTTTACGAAACTGACGATGTACGGCCTCAACCGCGTTCGTGGTGTAGATAGCCTTACGCACGTATTCCGGGTACTTAAAATAGGTCGATAACAGCGCCCACTTGTTGCGCCAGGACTTGATGACCACAGGATATTTGTCGCCCCATTTGGCTTCCAGCTCGTCCAGCGCCATCTCAGCTGCATTGAGGGTTGTGGCTTTATAGACACACTTTAAATCAGCCATAAACGCCTTCTGGTTTTTAGACGCTACGTATTTCATTGAGTTACGAATTTGATGAATGATGCATGACTGCACCTCTGTATGTGGGTAAATGGTTTCAATGGCTTCAGGGAAGCCTTTAAGGCCATCAACACAGGCAATCAGGATGTCTTTAATACCGCGACTATGAAGATCGGTTAGTATACTTAGCCACTGATGTGCACCTTCAGTGTCTGAGATATACAAGCCCAACAGCTCCTTTTTTCCTTCTACATTGAGCGCCAGAATGGTGTACACAGCTTTGCTGACAAAGCGGCCATTCTCTTTGATTTTATAGTGAATAGCATCAAGCCAGAGGATGGGATACAGGGCTTCTAAATCACGTTCACGCCAAGCCTGAAGCTCAGGTAGCAGTTTATCAGTAATGGCGCTGATGGTGCCATTGGGGACTTCAATGCCGTAGATATCGGCGATATGGGCACGAATATCCTGATAACTTGTGCCCAGTGAAAATAGCGCAATGATTTTCCGCTCCATCTCATCGGTCAGGTATGTCTGGTTCTTTTTTACAACCTGAGGCTCGAAGGTGCCATCTCGGTCACGCGGAGTATGCAGCTCAAAGCTACCGGTAGCGGTCTTCAGTGTCTTACTGGTCTTGCCATTTCTGCGATTACCAGGCTGCTTATCTTCAAGATGTTGGTCGAGCTCAACATTGAGGGCCGCTTCAGTAAGCTGTTTAATGAGTGGGGTGAGAATACCATCTTTGCCGGTCAGGTCTTTACCTGCACGCAGAGCTTCAATGGCGGCTTCCATGTCGAATGTAGGTTTGGTCATTTGAATATCCTTTTGGGTGTATATTACTCAAATGACACAGATTTATGAACACTACCCTAGCAACCGCAGTTTTTGTATGAAGCACGCAGATTACTCGTCTTAGAGAGTCTACTTCCAATATTTCATCGTCATTTATAAACAATTGAGACCGAATGATATGCTTCCTCATGGCTCGCAAAGTGTTTAGGATGTCTTGTATGTTTGTAGTATGTTTGTAGTATGTTTGTATGTTTTTTTTGCGGTGTACTTCTGTTTGATTGTTGATTTGGATAGATCAATCACCAGTGTATCACTGCAACCTTTTCTACCTCCATGCACCATAAATCATCATAGTTCAATAGATATGTCATGAATCATAAACCTATATATTTAACTTTAGCCATCATCATATCAACGATGGGGACATTTGTTGTAATTAATGTATTTTCAGATTTTCCTGGGTTTGTTGCATACTTAGGCTTCACTAGTGAAGGGTATGGCACTTTTTTAAGCTGGAATTTAGCCCTATTTGTGACTGTCTTATACTGCTACAGTGCTTCGAAAATCTCTGACGTTAAACAATACATGTTCAAAGTAGACTTGTTAAAAATGGTTGTAGTCGTTGCGGCTTTATGTGCAGGAATCGTAGAAGAAATAGTATTTAGAAAGTGGGTGATGGATTACCTAGCTTCTGAAAACTTCTCTTTCTTTATCCAAATTATTGCATCTGGCCTAGCTTTTGGTGTTGTTCATTTGATTTGGGGTTTGAGGAATATCAAAGCCGGTATCAATGCCGCTTTCTCTACATTTATGCTGGGGTTAGCTTTAGGGGTTGTTTACTGGGTAGGTGATCGAAGCTTAGCGCCATGTATTGCGGCTCATTTTTTCATCTCTGCGTTAATTGAACCAGGTTTATTAATATCAGCTCAAAAAGATAAATTAGGGTACTGGTCTGAAAAAACAAACAAGTAGAGGTAGTGGAATGACTCATTTAATTTTGACTATTCATGCATTTTTACATGCGTGACAAGATCAGAACAGCTATTTGCAATCAATTGCTCCGGACACAGCTCAAATATGCACATAAACACGCTAAACTTGCACGTTAATAGTTATTAAAATGCAAAAGGGATGTGTGAGTCTTAAGTATCCCTAAATTAGTTTTAGCTAATGATATTTTCAGGAATTAGTTAATACCTGTGAAACATATAATATAGAATTGAACATCCGATACATATAAGTCTGTAGTGGTCAAGTTAAATTGGCCACGGTTTTGTATTCAAGCCAGTATCTTCGCTCTGACTCGTTCGGTGTAAGCCCACCGTTATATTGATGCGGTCTAAGCTGACTGTAATACCCCGTCACGTATCGTGATATTTCAACCCGAGCCTCACTGATACTTCGGTAGCCGGTCATCGGTATCCATTCTGTTTTCAAGCTTCTGAAGAAACGCTCCATCGGACTATTGTCCCAGCAGTTTCCTCGTCTGCTCATGCTTTGCTTTATCTGATAAGAAAGATAGGACAGCCATATCTTTTTGATGCTTTACACAGCTTTGACTAGGCTTTGAAATACCCATCAAAGCTCAGTCGAGGTTAGTTATGACCGTTGCCCGTAAAACAACAAAGACACCCATTATTAGCTGTGTTAGCGCTGAGTAGCTTGAAATATCTGAAGTGTCAGCAGACATACGCCTATTTCCCAGGCACAGGCGTAACTGTGACCGTCGAAAACAGGGACGTTTTCGTCGAGGCTACATGGACGTATTCACGCCGAGTCACAGGATCGCCTGTGCGAAAGGCGCACCGCAGGTGATTGGCTACATTTTGCTGGCAGCTAAGCGCAAGTTTATTGGTGAGTTTGGGCTTAAAGCCATGCTAGCCGCTGTGCCAGCGGCGTAAAGTCGTGGAGCTTCGCCCCACACCCGAGGAAAGGGGGCGGTATCAACTCGCCCCCTTTCCAAACCCCCAGCGACCCGCGACGCAGCGGACAACCCCTTGTGCTTATGATGTCAATTCGCTATCGCGCCAGACGCTCATCCCTGATTCGACTGGCGCTGCTTCGGCATCCATGCCTCGCTACGCGATTGTCATCAACGCCCTGCGGC
>NZ_JBKORF010000039.1:12027-49004 GCF_047314685.1 Shewanella sp. BJSY2023SW001 | reverse complement strand
GAAAGTTGCATAAAAAAATCCGATGACATGAGGTCATCGGATTTTGATCCTTTCAGTGAGATCGTCAAGCGATCTGTCTTAACTGATCGGCATTAATAAGGGAGTGTCACTTTTTCCCATAAGGGCATAGGCTTAGGGAAGGTGCGAACAAGTCCCATGCGTGCTCTGCGTTGGCTTACAGGCCTGTATGCAAGGCGTGGTTCGCAGCAAATGGCTAGTCCTTTACAAGAAGCACAACATAGCAGACAGGTTTGTAAGCAACGCCCTTCGGGGCTTTCACAGCAACCGGCTCTCTGCGTTATCCGACTTCGACAGGCCCCGGCATGCCTTCAGTCAGATGCCTTGAACGCCAATTGCTGTGCAAGCCAGAGTGCCACGAGGACTTATTCGCACCTTCCTTAGGAAGGTGCGGCAGAGTTTTCCCGAGATCCTGGCTTAATAGCGTTGGGAAGATTATCCGTAGCATCATTGGCCGAATCGTTTCAAAGAGGGAAGTGTTATGTCCATGAGCTTGCAGTTTTGGGGTGCCACCCAGGAAGTCACAGGTTCCTGCCATCTGTTGCGGGTCAACGATGCAAGTTTGTTGTTGGATTGTGGTCTTATTCAGGGAGGGCGGCAGGATGAACTGCGTAACCATGAAGCCTTTCCCTTTGCTCCTGAATCCCTGACTGCAGTGGTGTTGAGCCACGCCCATATCGACCATTCTGGGCGGCTGCCCCTGCTGGTGAAGCAGGGTTTTAGCGGCCCTATCTACACCCATAAAGCCACCATGGATCTGTGCGCCATCATGCTCAAGGACGCGGCCATGCTGCAGCAGCGTGATGCCGAGCGGCAGAACCGCAAACGCGCCAGGCAAGATCTCGAACCGATAGAGCCACTGTTCACCGAAGAAGATGTCGAACTGGCACTGACCCGTTTTATTCCACTGGACTATGGCACCAAGCTGGATCCCATTCCCGGTGTGACCCTGTGTTTGAGTGATGCCGGCCATATTCTGGGGTCGGCGCTACTGGAGCTGTGGATCAATGATGGCAACACCCAGAAAAAACTGGTGTTCAGTGGCGATCTCGGCCGCGCCGGTATGCCGATCCTCAAAGATCCTACGCTGATCCAACAGGCCGATCTGGTGTTGATGGAAAGCACCTATGGCGACAGGTTACACCGTAGTTGGGAGGCGACCCAGGAAGAACTCAAGGGGATCTTCGCGACAGCCATCAGTGAGAGCCGCGGCAATATCCTGATCCCTGCTTTCTCGGTTGGCCGGGCGCAGGAGCTTTTGTATCTGTTTCACCTCTATGCCGGGGAATGGGATCTGTCACGCTGGAAAATCTGCCTCGACAGCCCCATGGCGATAGAGGCCACCAAGGTGTATATCAATAACTATCCCTTGATGGACGAGGACTTCAAGCGCTTCGTGCATCAGCACCCCGGGCAGCACCCGCTGCTGTCTGGGATAGAGTTTATTCAAAGTACCGAAGAGTCGATGGAACTCAACGACGTACATCAGGGGCTTATTATTATTGCCGGCAGCGGCATGTGTAACGGCGGTCGTATCCGCTGTCATCTGGAACACAACCTGTGGCGGCCCGAGTGCGACATTATCATCTGTGGTTTTCAGGCACTGGGAACCCCGGGGCGGCTGTTGGTCGATGGTGCCAGTGAGCTCACCATCAACGGCAATTCGGTGAATGTCGCCGCCAGAATTCACACAGTCGGCGGGTTGTCGGCCCATGCGGATCAGGCCGAATTGCTGCGCTGGTACCGTGAGTTTGAAGGGGCGCCGCCACTCATTCTGGTTCACGGTGAGCCGGATGCCCAGCGGCAGCTCCTGAGTGTGCTGGAACATGCCGACGGTGTGCAGCCCAAACCCAGACCTCAGGCCTCGGCCATAGCGACCGAAGGCGACAAGCTGGATCTCAGCCGTTTACCCGAGCTGAGCTGGGTTGTGGGCTAAGTGTGTTGTCAGGCTTAACAGCTTCAGGGAATTAAACAGGGTTATTTTATCTTTGCCATTAACAAAAAATAAAAACGCTCCTTAATAAAGGAGCGTTTTTATTGTTGGCGCAAACTTGGCTTTAGCCTTGGCGCTGCCAGAGGATCTCCAGCTCATCGGCTTCGCCCATTGCGGCTTCCAATAGATTGATGAGTTCAGCATCGGCCTCTATGGCTTTAAAGGTTTCTAGTTGAGTGCGGTTCAGCCAGTAGTCCTGGTCGGCATCATGCTCTTCTACCAGGTTGTCGATCAGAAACTGCAGCTGTTGTTCGGAGATATGGCCGATAAAGGCGCCGGTTTCTTTATTGCTGAGTTGGATCATTCTCTCTCCTTGGATTGCTGTGGCCTTATTGGCCGAAAATCTTAGCTTGCACTATATCCTCTTCAGTAAGTGCGTTGAATCCCTTGTTTTGTCATAAAGGTCTCTTCATAAGCGACCCCTGCCAGGGTGGCGATAGCCAGGCCAAGCACCAGTGCCAGCAGTAGAGGCTTGCAAACCCCCATGGGCACCAGCCAGATCAGTAGCAGTGCCAATACGCAAATGCCCCCGCTGATGGGGTTGAATAAGAGTTCCAGACTGATCTCGAAAACATTTAAGGTTTCAGCGTCCTGATAGCGCCGGAAATGGAGCAGGAAATAGAGGGCTCCGCAGAGCAAACTGACACTGGAAAATGCCAATAGGCCGCTGAGGCTGAAAGTTTCTTTGAAGTATAAAGTGGCCTGGTAACCCGCCACAGTCAATATTGCCAGCCAGATAATAAGCAGTGGCGCCAGGATCAGTCCCATTACAGTCCTTTGGTTAGACGTCCATGTTTACAGGTGACTGTAACCTAAAAACATTTTTACAACAAACCACCAGTGGATGATTTGTGGCCTGGCTCGCTTCTCTGCCAAGATTTGCTAGCTCTAATAGCGGTAAAACCACTTTTTTCAATATTTAACAGATTGGTTACTTTTTAAGCTGTTTGCAGGATATACTCAGACAAGTAATTGTTGTCGGAAGAAAACTTGTTTGGAGAATCCTTATGCGTTTTATTAAGACACTGTTTATCCTGCTGGCACTGATAGTGGCTGTGCCGCTGATTGCCGCTCTGTTTGTCAAAAGCGACTATCAGGTGACCACCAATGTGGTGATAAATCGTCCGGTGGCCGAGGTCTATGACTATGTGAAGTATCTGAAGAATCAAGATAATTTCAGCGTCTGGGCTAAGATGGATCCGGCGATGAAGCGCAGTTATCGCGGCGTTGACGGCACTGTTGGCTTTGTCTCAGCTTGGGAGAGTGATAACCCAGAGGTGGGTCAAGGTGAGCAAGAGATAGTTGCCATGGAAACTAACAAACGTATAGATTATGAGCTCAGATTCCTGACTCCCTTCGAGGCCACTGAACCCGCCTACATGTTATTTGAGCCCTATGAAGGTAATAGAACCAACCTCAGTTGGGGCTTTAAGGGGCATCTGGATTATCCGATGAATCTGATGTTTCTGTTTGTCGATTTTGAAACCATGATCGCCACGGATCTATTGCGCGGGCTCAGTAATCTTAAGCTGTTACTCGAGTCTGCACCCGCGCCACAAGAACAAATTCAGAGCCCGTAAATCCAGGCGACCCATTGACGGTAAAGATTAAGCCCTATCAGCAGGTTAATCGGGAAAGTAACCCCCAGCGAGGCCAACATGGCCACGCCGATATTGGCCGATGGAATGGCCGCGCGGATCGCTGCCGGTGCCGCAATATAAGAGGCGCTGGCGCAGAGGCCGGCCAGTACCAGTGCCGAACCGGCGGGCAGCCCCAAGGCGTGACCTGTAATGATGCCCACCCAGGCAAGGACAAAAGGCGTAACGGCGGCAAATACCAACAGGCGCCAGTGACTCAAGGGCAGCGGAGCACACACCCTGGCGGTACATAAGCCCATCTCCAGCAGGAACAGCGCCAGCAAGGTCTTGAATCCCTGCATTAGCACAGGGCTCAAAGAGGCCAAGCCCTCAGCGCCGTAGCCCCATCCGATAAGCACGCCGCCCCCCAACAATATCACCCCACGACTGGTAAGCGCTTCCAGCAGAATATTGCCACTGCCTCCCGTTTTATTCCGGTTCAGGCGTCGATAGAGCCACAACATGACTATGATGGATGGCAACTCCAGCAGTACCAGATAGAGAGTGGTTTCGGGTTTGAGTGGCCAGCCCAGCTGCTCCGTCATGGCGTAGACAACGGCAAAGGTCCCGGCACTGACCGAACCGTAGTGGGCGGCAATACTGATGGCATCGCTCTGGGATAGGCGAACCACTTTTTTCAATATGGGATACAGCGCCAGCGGGATAGCCAGTCCCAGGCCTATCACCAACCCCAGCTCGGTAAAGGACAGCTGATCTGTGTGGCCGTGCAGTGCCATGCCACCCTTTAGGCCCAGGGTCAGCATTAACAGAATGGAAAGGGTTTCGTAGGTGGATTCGGGGACTCTGAGATCTGATTTGAGCAGACCGGCCAACAGGCCTAGGCCGAAAAAGGCAATAACAACATCAGGCATGGGGTTCTCCTTGTTAGACGGCTGGAGATTGTGCTCGCCCGGCGCTATATTGGAAAATAAATTATTCACTACATATATATAGATAATTATCTATGGATCTTCGTCATCTCAGCCTGCGCTTGTTGCAGGTGTATATCGAAGTGGTCCGGCGGCAGAATATTTCCGCCGCTGCCAGACACCTTTATCTGACTCAGCCGACCGTATCGCTGCAATTGAAAAAATTGGCCGAGCTGGTGGGGGAGCCATTACTGGAAAACGGCCCGGGAGGACTGCGACCGACCCAGGTAGGCCAGGAGCTGTATCGTGCCGCCGTGGATGTGATGACTCGTTTGGAAGACTTCAACGGTATGCTGGCCAAGGTGCGGGAAGGGCAGAGCGGCCACATCAATATCGGCCTGGTGACCACGGCTAAGTATGTGGTGCCGCGGATCCTCGGCGCCTTCTATCGCCATTTCCCCGGCGTCCGAGTCACACTGAACATAGGCAACCGTGCCCATGTACTGAATCGCTTTGAGCATCTGGAAGATGATCTTTATCTCTTCAGCCATCCCCCCAGGGGCGATACTGTGCAATCGGCGCGGATCATCCGTAACCCTCTGCAGTTGATTGCCCCCAGAAACCATTGGGCCGCCGGGCAGAGTGAACTCAAGTTTGAGCAGCTCAGTCGCGAGCGCTTTCTCATCCGTGAGCCTGGTTCGGCTACTCGGTTAATGTTTGAGTCCTGGCTCAGTGGTCAGGGGATGGAACTGGGCGACTGTATGCAGATCGAGAGTAATGAAGCCATTCGTCTGGGGGTCGCTTCTGGGCTGGGGTTATCTGTTATTTCGGCCCATACCCTGGAGGAAGGGCGTGAGCGCCCGGCTATTCTGAACGTGAAGGGCTTCCCGTTGGAGAGCAACTGGTATCTGGTGAGTCGTAAAGACAGGCGCATGCCTTATGCGGCGCGGCAATTGGTGCACTTTATGGCTGAGCATCTGCAGCAGTGTATAGAGGCTGAATGGGTGGCCGGTGATATAGCCCAGCTGCCGGCCAACCTGGGGTTGAGCGCCGACTGAGTTTGACCTCGGGTTTTCAATTGTTAATATTTCGTTGTAACCTGGGTATTCCTTATGCTGTTTTGCCATAACAGGTGGACACTGCAGCGATAACAATAACTACACGAGGTTGGAATGGAAACGATAATGGAGTGGGTTAGCCAGCTTAACAGCCTGGTTTGGGGTGTGCCCATGCTGGTGATGATCCTGGGGGTAGGACTGTTTCTGTCCATAGGTTTGCGCTTTATGCAACTTCTCAAGCTGGGGAGAGGCTTCCGTTTACTCTGGTCCGGGCGGATCCCGGATAAAGACACCAATATGAAAGGGGAGATCAGCCCCTTCAATGCGCTGATGACGTCACTGTCGGCCACCATAGGCACAGGGAATATCGCCGGAGTGGCGACGGCAATTTTTCTTGGCGGCCCGGGGGCATTGTTTTGGATGTGGTGCACCGCGCTGGTGGGGATGGCTACCAAGTTTTCAGAAGCCGTGTTGGCGGTCAAGTATCGCGAGGTCGATGACAGCGGCAACCACATAGGTGGCCCCATGTACTACATCAAGAATGGCCTCGGCCAGAAATGGGCCTGGTTGGGAACGCTATTTGCTTTATTTGGTGGCTTTGCCGGTTTTGGTATCGGCAATACAGTACAGGCCAATTCGGTGGCTGACGCCTTGGACAGCAACTTTGGTGTTCCAGCCTGGGCAACTGGCCTGGTCATGATGATCCTGGTGGGTGCAGTCCTGATGGGCGGTATCAAACGGATTGCCGATGTGGCCGGTAAGTTGGTGCCCTTGATGACTGTGTTTTATATCACAGCAGGCTTGGCTGTGATTGTGGTCTATTTCGATCAGATCCCGGCGGCACTGGAGTTGGTATTCGAGAGCGCCTTTAGCCCAGTGGCGGCCCAGGGTGGCTTCGCCGGGGCGGCAGTTTGGGCTGCTATACGTTTCGGGGTCGCCCGAGGGGTATTTTCCAATGAGGCCGGTCTTGGCAGTGCACCTATTGCCCATGCGGCAGCCCAGACCAATAACCCAGTGGCTCAAGGTCTGGTAGCCATGCTGGGTACCTTTATTGATACCATAGTGGTCTGCTCCATCACAGGTTTGGCGATTATCGTTTCCGGCGCCTGGACCTCGGGGGAAACCGGCGCAGCCTTGACCTCCTATGCTTTCAGCCATGCCTTGCCCATAGGGCATTACATAGTGGCGGTGGCTTTGGCAATTTTCGCCTTTACCACTATTCTCGGCTGGAGTTTTTACAGTGAAAAGTGCGTTCAGTATCTGTTCGGCATTCGCGCCATAGTGCCGTTTCGCCTGGTCTGGACTCTGATGGTGCCGGTAGGGGCTGTTGCGTCTTTGGACTTTATCTGGCTGGTGGCCGATACCCTCAATGCCATGATGGCTATCCCCAACCTGATAGCCCTGGCGCTACTCAGTCCAGTGGTTTTCGCGCTGACTCGGGAATATTTCATCAAGCAGCGTCAGGCCGAGTTGCAAAAATAGTGATTGGTTTAGAACCCAAAACAGGGCAACTCGAGTTGCCCTGTTTCTTTATCAGTCGGCGTTGCTGTCAAACTCAGTGTCTTCCTGCAGTTCAAACATGGGTTCGGCATTGGGTAACTGCTTGAATAGATGACTGAAGTGCCGCTGAACGCCTTTGAGGTCTATCCCGGCCATCCCGGAGGCGAAACCAAACCAGGCATAGAGGCCACTGAAGTTATCGAACATGGGCGGCAGATACTTGGGGGCGGCAATAAGCCCCTCCCTATGAGCCTGATAAAGTACAGGGATATCTTCAATGGCCAGCTTACCGACAAACAACATGGGGATGATCTCCGGGATCCCGGCTGTGATGGCGGAGCGGATAAAGTTAATGTTTTCCACATAGCCGCGCACATAGGAGATATCCTTGGTGAAGTAACTGCCACCTTGCACCATACCACCGCGAAATACCCGCTGAGTCACCCGGTAACTGTCTCGTTTACTGAGATTCTGGCCGCAGAAATAGTTGAATACTTCTATGAAGTCAGCACCTTGCTCGGCCATGTCGACCGCAGTGATCCTGTCGCTGATGCGTCTTGCCCGCCCTGGGTTGGAGCTCAGGGTGATGGTTTCCATCAATACCGCCAACCCTTCCTGGGCTGCGGCTACCCTGGGGGAGCCGACACTGAGCCAGGTGGCCCAGGGTTGAGCCCGGCCATTGAGGGTTGTGCCCACATGTACCCAGCCCTCATGTACCTCATAAACATCGAGATCCGATTGGCTGAATAGCGCCTTGCTGTTGAGTTTGACCGTATCGCCACCCACGGCGGCATCCGAGACTATGCCGTCACTGAGGCGTACCCGAATATCGTCGCTGTGGAAATAATCTTTCAGGCGGCGGCCGAGTATGTCCACCGCCTCCGGCGCGGCGATTTCTTTGGGGTGATGGCGATTGCTGCGCAGCGCTGCCGGCAGCGAGAAGATGTAACTCAAACGATCGCCGAGCTGTCTGAGGTTGTGTCTGTCGCCGTGGAGCTTATGGTTGGCGCTACCGTAGAGGCGACGGCTGAACTCACCGAATTCGGCCTTACCTCTATGTTGCAGCATGTCGATAACCTGAAGATACTGCTCGATATTAGCCACCAATATCTTGCCAAGCTTGTCGTATCTTCCCAGACGCTTGCGGGTCTGCAAACGCAGTTCGGTTAACTCTTGGCGAGTCTTATCCGGGTCAAAAGGCAGTGGCAGACGCTGGTAAAACTCGGCGTCTATGGCGGGTAATTGTTTACCGTTATTCTCGAGAAATCGGGCTTCCACCTCCCTCGGCCATTTGATGGCATCGAGGATTTTTATCGGTTTCTGCAACCGGATAAGCTCGTCCGAGAGGCGCCGCAGATCCTCTTTATAGGTACTTGTGTCTGGCATCAATGGTCTCCTCGGAAGACACAGGTTATTGGCGGCTATCATCTTGGATAACGCGCTGTCTGGCAACAGAATTTATCCTTGCCAGATCTTGGTGCAGTTGCTTGGTTATTGAGCATAGTCGGCGTACATAATTTAAGCTAATTAATTGATATTCATCATGTTGTAATATTGGCACTCAAGCTGCTTATTTGAGGTTGTATAGGCGAACTTTCAGGAGCCCTTATGGCAAATATGAGTTACTTGAGTGTGATTGAACGTTTTCATGAGTATCAGCCGCTAATCGATGAACTATTGCAGTCGATTTTGACCGGAATGGCCGATGCTCAGCTCTTTGATGACACAGGGCGGGCCATTAAGGTGTTTTCTGAAGTGTCGGCCTGTTATCCCTTTGTGGAATTGATGTATTTGCTGGATGAAAATGGCCAGCAGGTGAGTCCGAACCTGGCCCTTATCCAGCAAAAGATCAAACTGCTGGCGGTGGGGGAACATCCGGATCGCAGCCAGCGCCCCTATTTTCTCAATACCAGCGACAAGAGTGGGGTACAGATAACTTCGCCTTATCTTTCCAATGCGTCCGGGCAGTTATGTTTATCGGCGTCCCTGGGCGTGAGCCGTTTGGATGCCAGTCGTGGCTTTGTGGTGGTAGATATCAACCTGACCCGGCTGATTGAGTTTATGATGGGCGACAGTTTAAGACGCAAGGTGACGCCGCTGTTCAAGGCGGTTTATCTCACTCTGGTGACAGGGCTATTCATCATAGTCGGGGTATTGGTGTTGATTTCGGCCAGGGATATCTGGCATTTATTGGCGCAGGGGCCGCAGTTGGCTCATGATTCGCTCAAGCCGTTTGGGATCATCATCTATATCACCCTGGCGTTGGCGATATTCGATCTCGGTAAGACCATACTGGAAGAAGAAGTGTTGATGCACAAAGACATCTTCCGCCACAGTTCCACCCGGCGCACCATTACCCGCTTTGTTTCCACCATATTGATCGCCATCTCCATCGAGGCCTTGCTGACCATGTTCAAGGCATCACTCGGACAGGTGGAGTATATTCAGGGAGCGATTTTGATGATGTTGGCGGTGGTTGGCTTGTTGGTGGCCTTGGGGCTATACGTCTGGTTGGGTGCCAAGGCCGAAGCCCTGCTTATCCAAACCCAGTCTTTGCGGGGGCGGCAAGGATAAGGAGGATGTTGCTGACATCCTCCTATTTCTGAAGGCTAAAACATATCGTCATCATCGAGCCCCATGGCTCGTCTGAGTTCCAGGCGTTCCAGATAATCCTCCAAACGGCGTTTTATCTGGCGTTTGTGTTGCAGCGCCTTCTCGGCCTGGCGGTTTTTTGGGGTGGTCATCGCTTCAATTTCAGCATCGTTGGGCACGAGTTCAACAATATGGGCCATCACGAATTCCTCATGGTTTATCCAAGGATTTTCTAGCCAAAAAAGCATTGGCTGAAAAGCAAAAATTTTTGTCTAACAAAGCAAATGATTCTGTCCGTCCCTCTAGTCAATATTAGTTTTGGTTAAACTGAAATCTAGCATTGAGCTTCTGTTGAATGTGAGATCGAGACAACATTTTGACGATATTTTCCAAGAACCTAAATCTTGGGGATTTTGTGCTGTTTTTGACTTGTTTTTTTCATGAACCCGACCAGAATTAACCCCATGGCATTCGCTTAATTGGCTAAGGACTCGGCTGTTTATGATCCCGGACGATCGTCTCACCGCATCATCCACCTCTGTAAAACGCTTCGGCTTTTCCACTCCGGCCTCGGTTTGGGTGATTATCCTGGTTGCACTCCTTTTTACTTGCCTGGGTTGGTATCTGTTTAATCAATATGCGGAGCAGCGTGGACGTGAGCGCTTTGAGTATCAGGCCATGTTGGTCAAAGATGCCATAAGAGATCGTCTGTTGACCTATGAGCAGGTACTGCGGGGTGGCGTGGGCCTGTTTATGGCATCCGATGGTGTGACCCGTGAGGAGTGGCACGAATATGTGACCAACGCCAAGATGGAGAGTTTTTATCCCGGGATCCAGGGAATAGGCTATAGCGTTATTGTACCCCCGGAGCAGTTGACTGCTCATGAGGCAGCTATCCGCGCTGAAGGTTTTGAAGAATACCGGGTGTACCCAGTCGGTAAGCGTGATGCCTACCAGGCCATTATCTATCTGGAACCCTTCGATTGGCGTAATCGGCGGGCATTTGGTTATGACATGTATTCCGAACCGACTCGCCGAGAAGCGATAGACAGAGCCATCAACACCGGGGAGGCGGCAATATCCGGCAAAATTACCCTGGTACAGGAAACTCAGCAGGATATTCAGGCCGGCTTCTTGATGTACTTAGCACTTTATGATGACACCTCTGTCGGCCCCAAGGCCGCTAAAGGTGTGGTTTATGCTGCCTTTCGAATGAACAACCTGATGCAAGGCATTTTGGCCGACAAGTTTCCCAGTCTGAATCTAGAGATCTTCGATGGCGACACCCCCTCTGACACTTCGCTGCTGTACAGCACTGAGGAGGAAGGCCAGGTTACCAAAACCTATAACCAAGTACTGCCACTCAAGGTCGGCGGTCATCAATGGTTGCTGCAAATCGGTGCCGACAAGAGTTTTGTCACCGAAACCGAGAAGCTGCAAAGCAAGCTGATGTTGGGCATAGGCGTGCTATTTATCATGGTGTTGCTCTATTTTCTGCTCAGTAACGCCAGGGCCAGGTATCAGGAAGGCTTGCTGGCCAATGAGATCCTGGCCAATGAAAAGCGCTTCCGCTTGGTTATCGAGGCCTCGCCGTCGGCGCTGATCATGGTCGACGGTCATGGACTCATCACTCTGGTGAATGCCCATACAGAGCAACTGTTCGGTTATGCCCGGGATGAGCTGCTGGGCCGCAGCGTGAATATACTGCTGCCGGAGAGCCTGCATAAGTCGCACAATCAACACATGGGGGGCTACCTGCAGCAGCCGATTGCCAAGAATATGTCCCAGCGTGATGACCTGTTTGGCCGCGCCAAAGATGGCTCTCTGGTGGCGGTTGAAGTGGGGTTGACCCCAATTCATTTTACTAATGGCCAGTCGATTCTGGCCACTATCAATGATGTCTCGGATCGCAAACGGATTGAAGCGGAAAAAGCCCGCCACACGGAAGCGCTGGAGAAAATAAACCGTGAGCTGGACAGTTTTGCCTACATAGCTTCTCACGACCTCAAATCGCCGCTGCGGGGCATAGAGCAGTTATCCGAGTGGCTAGCAGAAGATCTCAGTGACAACAGCAGCGAACAGGTACAAAAGTATTTGCGACTGATCAAGAGCCGGGTCCAGCGAATGGTTCGGCTGCTGGATGGCTTGTTGACCTTCTCGCGCATAGGCAGAGTGGATACCGAGTTGACAGAGGTGGACAGCAAACAGTTGCTGCAGGATACCTTCAGCCTGGTGGCTCCGCCAACTGGGTTCAAGCTGGTTATCTTGTCTGAAATGCCTGTGCTGACCACGGCCAGGGTGCCGCTGGAGTTGGTATTTAGAAACCTATTCAGCAACGCCATCAAACATCACGATAAAGAAGAGGGGGTACTCAGCGTCAGCAGCGAGCGTCAGGGAGACTACTATTGTTTTTGTGTTATGGATGACGGCCCTGGGATAGCGGTCAAGTTTCATCATAAAATTTTCGCCATATTCCAAACACTTAAACCAAGAGATGAAGTTGAAGGCAGTGGTCTGGGGCTCTCTTTGGTGAAAAAGTCGGTGGAAAACATGGGCGGCAAGATCTGGGTGAAATCGGAAGGGCGCGGTTGCAGCTTTTATTTCACTTGGCCGGTCCACTTCAAGGAGGAGTCATGAGCCAAACTGCCGGATATAAGGAAGTCACTATTCTGTTGGTTGACGACGATGATGTCGATTACATGGCGGTACAACGAGCAATGCGGCAGCTTAGGCTACTGAATCCCTTGGTCAGAGCCAAAGATGGTTTGGAGGCCTTGGAGATGCTGAATGATGGCCGGGTGCACCACCCCTATCTGATCTTGTTGGATCTCAATATGCCAAGGATGAATGGCTTGGAGTTTCTCGGCCATATCCGCAACGACCCTGTGCTGTCTCTCTCCGTGGTTTTTGTGCTGACTACTTCAAGTGCCGATGAAGACAAGGTCGAGGCTTATAAGCATCATGTGGCAGGTTATATGGTCAAGCATGAAATAAGTGATGGTTTTTATAATATTTTCAATATGCTGGAAAGTTATTGGCGTATTGTCGAATTGCCGGAAGCCTGAGGGATGGAAAGCATGAATCTGCTGTTGATCGATGATGATGAGATAGACAGAGCCGCTATCATCCGCGCCCTGGAACAATCGTCACTGGCGTTCAAGGTGATGGAGGCCAACTGTGCCCAGAGTGGCTTGGAGTTCGCCTGCCAACAACATTTCGATGGCATACTGCTCGACTATATGTTGCCCGATGCTAATGGTCTGGAAGTATTGAGCCGTCTCAATGAATCTGCCGGAGAGCAGACCGCGGTAGTGATGATTTCCCGTTATGAAGACGATAAGCTGGCACAGCGCTGTATCGAACTTGGGGCGCAGGATTTTCTGCTCAAGGATGAAGTGAATACCAGCCGCTTGACCCGTGCAATCCGCAATGCCAAACAGCGGGCCTCGATGGCGTTGGCACTGCGCCAAAGCCACGAGAAACTCAAAGAGCTGGCTGAACATGATTCCCTGACCAAGCTGGTCAATCGCTACGGTTTTGAACTCTGCCTCAATCGTACCTTGAGTCAGGTCAAGCGCCATCAGGACATGCTGGCGGTGATCCTCTTGGATCTGGATGATTTCAAGGGTATCAACGACACCTTAGGGCACCAGGTGGGGGATATCCTATTGGTGGAAGTGGCCAACCGTCTAAGCGCGGCGCTCAGGGAAGGAGATCTGATTGCCCGTCTAGGCGGCGATGAATTTGTGGTGTTGGTGACAGAGTCCGAGAATCGTTACTTTCCGATGGCGGTGGCCAATAGGCTGCAGCAGGCCTTCGAAGAGCCTTTCCCGCTTGGAGAACATGAGGTGCTGATCGGCGCCAGCATTGGCATTGCAGTGTACAGTGATTCTGTCTGTGATAGTTCTGAGCTGCTCAAGTGTGCCGATATAGCCATGTATCGCGCCAAAAAAATTGGCCGCAATCAGATCCAGTTTTATTCTGAAGAGTTGGCCAGGGAGGTGAGGTTTCGTAACCGTATCGAAATGGGGCTGAGAACTGCGCTGGAGCGGGATGAATTCAGGGTCTTTTATCAGGGGAAATTCGATGCAATTTCCGGCGAGCTTTTGGGAGTGGAGGCGCTGCTGCGCTGGCAACATCCTGAGGATGGTCTGCTGTCGCCTGACAGTTTTCTGCCTATAGCAGAAGAGATAGGCCTGGTGGATGAGATAGGTGAGTGGGTGTTGGTACAGGCATGCGCGCAAACCGTTGAGTGGCTGACGATGTTGGCTCCTGTAGGCAAGCGGTTATCAGTGGCGGTAAACCTGTCACCGTCGCAGATTATTCGCGAAACCCTGTATCAGACCATAGTCAGGGTATTGCAGCAAACCGGGTTGCCGGCGTCGCAACTGGAGCTGGAACTCACCGAAAATGCCCTGATTGAAGAACCGCTGGAGCTGGCCAAGGTGTTGGAGCGGATTGCTGCCTTGGGGGTAGTGTTGTCTTTGGATGACTTTGGCACCGGCTTTTCATCTCTCGAGCACATCAAATATTTTCCTATCAATGTACTTAAAACCGACAAGAGTTTTGTGGCTTCGGTCGAGCAGGATGAACGTGGTAAACGTCTGTTGTCTGCCTTGATTAATTTTGCCAACGGTTTTAACGTGGTGTCTGTGGCTGAGGGTATAGAGACAGAGGCGCAGGCGCAGTTTTGTCGTGAACGAGGCTGCAATCTGCTGCAGGGATATCTTTACTGTCGGCCGATTCGGCCCACGGATTTTGAAGTGCAGCATATTTTACCTTTGCTGGCCGAGGGGAATGTTTGATTTTGCTTGCCTATTGGCAAAGTATGGTCAAAGATGCCTGCTCTTTTTGCTGGGCCATAACTCTCTTTACCGGGTCTTCCAAACATGAAAATCGGTATCCTCTCTCAATTTCCCGAGCTTTATTCTACCCGCAGGCTGGTGGAAGCCTGTGAGGGACGCGGTCATCAGGCCTTGGTGATCAATCCACTCAACTGTTATATGAACATCAACTCGGTGCAACCCAGTATTCATCTTGAAGGTGAAGAACTCAGCGGTTTTGATGCCATTATCCCGAGGATCCATGCCAGTGTGACTTTTTATGGCTGTGCCCTGGTGCGCCAGTTCGAGATGATGGGGGTGTACGCCGCCAATGATTCTATCTCCATTGCCCGCTCAAGGGATAAGCTGCGGGCACTGCAGTTGCTCTCTCGCAAAGGGGTAGGTATGCCGGTCACCGGCTTTGCCAGCAAGCCGGACGATATTCCGGATCTTATCGCCATGGTGGGTGGTGCGCCGCTGGTGATTAAACTTTTGGAAGGCACCCAAGGAATAGGCGTGGTGCTGGCCGAAACCAAGAAGGCCGCCGAGAGCGTTATTGAAGCCTTTCTGGGGCTTAAGGCCAACATTCTGGTACAGGAATATATCAAAGAAGCCAACGGCAGTGATATCCGCTGCTTCGTGGTGGGCGACAAGGTGGTTGCGGCCATGAAACGCCAGGGGCCGGAAGGAGATTTTCGCTCCAATCTGCATTTGGGTGGCAGCGCCGAGAAAATCAAGATTACCCCCCAGGAGCGCAAGAGCGCCATAGATGCAGTCAAGGCGATGGGGCTGGCTGTGGCCGGGGTGGATATTCTTCGCTCTGAGCGCGGCGCTTTGGTGCTTGAAGTCAATTCGGCTCCGGGTATTGAAGGCATAGAACTGACTACAGGCATCAAGGTGGCAGAGCCGATAGTGGAGCATATCGAAAAAATGGTTGCTGCCCGTAAACACAATCGGACTGTCATCGCCTAATTGCGCCTCGGGCTTTCCCCATATAGGAGTTCGCACCTTCCTTAGAATTCGAACTCATAGACATAGCTGAGCACTATCTTGGCATCGTCGTCCGGCAGATCCGTATCGGCTACCATAAAGGAGACAGAGCCTATGCCTGTGTCCTTGCTGATGGCCAAATGGTAGTCGGCGTAGTTGGAAACCTGGAACCAGCTCTGCACCACATCGCCGTCTGAATAACCATAGTGTGCCGTCAGCGTCACGGTTTCCGTGATGGGATAGCTGAAACCCGCGTGGATATAGCTCAAATCCTTGTTATCCAGCGGCGCTTTGGCTACATCATCACCGGCATTGACCACCTTGGCATAACCCAGCTCAAACCACTTCCAACTGAGGGTCAACGCCAGTTCGCCAAAGTCGATATCACCCTTGGCATCAGGATAACCATAGTAGAGATAGCCGATGTCATAGCCAAAGTCTTCGCCTATGCTGCCGGAGTAACCGCCGTAAAAATCGAGCTCGTAACTGGTGTCATCACCAAAGTCGACATTAGAGGCCCAGGTGCCCAGGTAAAAGCCAGAGTCGTGGCTGTAGTCTATACCGCCTTGAACGGCGACAGAGTCATTTGTTTGGGTAACCCCGCGCCACAGATAGTTGGAGGCGACGCCGATATTCCCTGATACAGTCGCCTGGACTTCGCCGGCCAGCAACAACAGACCTGCAATAACTGACATTGAAAACTTGGTGTGTTTCATTCTCATCCCCTCGATGGTTGGGTTCCGGAACCGGGCAAGCTTGACCGGCGCAGACACTCGTTATTGTCTTTGTGGGATGAGCGAATCTTGTGCCAAGTTTAAATGAATATGAAATACAGAAAGTTAGCTTTTATTCTGAAACTCAGTTAACAGATTGTTGCCTTTAGTTAGGGCGTTTTGCCCTTTTTTTGTGCAGTGGAATGTTGGGAACTACAGACAATAAAAAAACGCCTCAATATGAGGCGCTTTCATCCGTGAAAAGCAGTTTAGTTGACGCTGTCACGCAGTGCCTTACCGGCTTTAAACTTGGGAATAGTGGCTGCAGGGATCTGGATCTCTTTGCCGGTTTGCGGATTACGACCTGTGCGGGCCGCGCGGGTTGAGGTTTCGAAAGAACCAAAGCCTACGATGGAGATTTTAGATCCTTCTTTCATGGCATCAGTCACTGCTACTTCGAACGACTTGAGGGCGCGGGCAGCTTCTGCCTTGGACAGGTTTGCATGTTCTGCCATTTTTGCGATTAGTTCAGTTTTGTTCATCTGGAGCGTCTCTTCTTTCCGTCGATTGAATTATTATTGCCCATCTAACATGCCATAAGGTTTTTGGCTTGAAAAGGCCTTTCAGCGGGCTTCTTGGGCTTTATTCGCTATTTTTTAACCAAAATTATACAAAATTGTGAGCCGGTCGCTGATTTCCTTAAATTCAGTGCGATCTAGTCAGATTTTTCCTGTTGCAAGAAGCGTTTTGTGTTGGTGGAAAAAGCTACCCAATACTGGAATGCCAGCAAGGCCAACAACACAGCCGCCAGCGGCAGCAAGGGGATATTGCGTCCAGCCAGCTCAAGTTTGACATCTTCAGGCGTTATCTGCAGTGCCATCAATGCAGTAGCGGCCAATGCCAGTAGTCCCAGAGTCTGGATAAAGAGATAGATACGCAGTGCCCACAGCGACCAACTTGTACGTAACATTATGCCTACCAATACTGGGATGACTCCCAAGGTAAACAGATCTACTGCACCTGTGCTGATGGTGCGCCACAGTGCTACCCCGGCCAGTACCAGATAGAGGATGCAAAGCAGTACCAATGGTATTGGTCTTGAAATGGACATAAATGACTCCTGTGAGAAATGGGCCTAAGTCTATGGAAAGCCCTGGGGTGAGTCCAGCCGGATTTTAATCGCATTTTCCGGTAAAATGAGCGCCGACATTTTTGGCAGGATAACACTCAATGACAGAAGAGCAGTTCTGGGAGCTGGTCAGCCGCGACTATCCCGATCAGGAACAACAGGAACTCCAGGCGCGTTTGACCGAAAAACTGCAAAGCCTGGGCGATGATGAGCTGGCAGAGTTTGATAAGCACTTTGCCAGGCTGCTCAGGTTGAGTTACAGCTGGGATCTTTGGGGCGCAGCTTACATTATTGCCGGAGTTGATTCAGATTATGGTTTCGCCGAGTTCCGGAACTTCCTGGTGACTCTGGGAAAGGAGCGTTATCAGGCGGCCTGCAATGCAGCGGATTCGCTGGGAGAGCTGGAAGTTTGGCCGCAATTGAATGGTTACGCCTATCCTTTTGTTGAGGAGATAGATCTGCTGGCCGGCCAGCTATACGAGACCCGTACCGGCAAAGAGTTACCGTTTGTGCCTTCGGGGCTGAGTCAGCCCAAGGGCAAGCGTTTCAACGACCAGCCCAAGGCACTGCGTAAACAGTACCCCAAGCTCAGCGCCCGTTTCCCCTTCTAAGCAGACTTAGTCGTTACGCATCTGCTCGCACTGAAAGCCCTGGCGGCGGGAGTCAAAGCGGCAGTAGCTGCCGCACTCCCAAGGAGCCCCTTCTGCGGCCTGGGACTTCTCGATGGCGAACGCTTTACAGCTGGCATAGTCGCCAAAATCGTCCTCTTTGAGATAACGCCCCGAATCGAAACCATGGGTATAAATGAAGGCACTCCAGGTTTCCGGCCCCTTGGGTTTAGCATCCTGATTGATGGCAATGAGAACAATTCCCAGAGCGGTAAAGAGTCCCAAGGTAATTAGCAAAGGCGGTGAGAGTTTCACTGGTGCTCCTGTAATGGCTCGGTTTTTCGGTCTATTAGATTACTTCAGCGGGGCTGACTCAAGCCGCATTGTTTGAAAGTTTGTTGCTGCGGCTACAAATTGATACTCAAGTTAATCTTCCTGGATGATGTATTACGAAAAATATCACATTAAAATAGCTACTTATAGCACGACACTATTCGCATATTAGTTTTGCGTTAAGCCCGGATTCAGGTTAAATTTTATACTCTGAGTTTGAAGCAAAAGCATACTGACAATCGCTCCCAAAGGAGGCTGAGATGAAAATCAGACATCTGTTACTTGTAAGTGCCCTGGCCTCTGGCTCGGTGCTGGCGGCCGACAAGGTCGATGAAAACCCGGTTACCGAGTCGGGTAAGGTCAAAATTGAGTGGCAGTCACCTAAGGATTTTCGGGATATCAAGTCTGCCAGCGAGCTGCAATCCCGTTATGAAAAACGTCTGTTCGATACCTTGACCAAGACTCTGGATAAAGACGTTTCATCTTCTCTAAAAGACAACCAAAAGCTGGAGCTGACGGTCACAGACGTGGATTTGGCCGGTGATGTGCGGCCTACCTTTGGTGCTACTGCTAACGATATACGTGTAGTCAAGAACGTTTATCCACCAAAAATAAGCTTCAGTTATCGCTTGTTGGAAGGCGATCAGGTAGTCATTGCCGGCGATGAAAAGCTGACCGATATGCAGTTTCTCGACCATGTGGACAGAATCAACAGCGACAGCTTCCGCTATGAAGAAAGAATGCTGAAAGACTGGTTCCAGAAAACACTCAAGCCAAAACTCTAAGCCGTTTTCGGCATATCCAGCAAGCACAGCCCTTGGGGGGTGTGCTTGGCCTGCTTTTTCGCCAGCGCACACAGGCGGGATAATTCATGTTCGTTGGCATCCAGACTCAATGGCGGTGGCAGTATTCCGACGCTGAGGCGCAATAGCGGTTGAAAGCATTCCTGCTCTTGTCTGTCCTTGGCAAATAAGCGCTGTCTTTGCCAATGTTCATCACTGAAGAATTGCCTTTTACTCTGCTCAAACTCGGCCAATATCTGCTGGCAAACCCCGAGTAGTTTTGGCTCTGTGCCTATCATCACAAAATCATCGCCACCCACGTGGCCGATAAACTGCGCTTTACCATATTGTCTGAGCAGGTCGGCTACGGCCCTTATCACTTCATCACCACGACTGAAGCCATAGATGTCGTTATAAGGCTTGAAATGGCATAGATCAAAATAGGCCAGATAGAAATGCTGTCGTAGTTTGCGCAGCCGTTGCAGCTCTTCCTGAATGGGTACATTCCCGGGCAATTCAGTTAACGGGTTGGCGTGGCGCGCCATCTGTATTCTATGTTCAGTAATGCGCTGCAGCAGCTCGCGGGTGTGACCAAGACCGATAAACTCACCTTGACGCAGGATAATGAATTCCTGCGCTATTTCGGAGCCAGGCTTGGCGGTAAGTTTTTGGCTTACCAATGACAGAGGTGTGGCCGCATCGACCAGAAGCACGTCTCTGTCCATGAGTTCAGTCACCGCCTGGTGTTCATGCAAGGCGCGGCCATAGGGACGGGAAAATAGCTCCATCAGCCGATGGCGATAGACCAGTCCCAAGGGACGTTTATGCTCCAGCACCACAATGCACTGAAGCTCCGGCTGGGAGAGAAAGCGTTCGCTCAACTGCTTGAGCTCAGTCTCGGAGGGGCAGGTTTGTGCCTGATGGCACAGGCTCTCCGCCGCCTCGTTGTATCTAGGTTGCTCCTGCTGACGAATGGTGAGATAGCGGGTTTGCAGTTGTCTATCCGGCTGCACCTCGGGTCTGCCAAGCAAAAAGCCCTGACAATAGGTGATCCCGAGCTGGCGCAGTATCGTCAGCTCGGCTTCTGTCTCTATACCCTCGGCGATGACTTTACAGGTCAGGCTTTGGCAAAGCTCTATGATGGAGCGGACAAACTCCTGTTTTACCGGAAACTTGTCTATTTGGTGAATAAAGTGGCGATCAATTTTGACATAGTCGGGGGAGAGTTCTGACCAGAGACGCAGGCCAGAATAACCGGCACCCAAGTCGTCGAGAGCGGTCAAAAACCCCTGATTGCGATAGTGATTAAGGCAGGCTTTGAGCTGATCTATGTCATCGGCAGGGTATTGTTCCGACAGCTCTATGACCACATTGGATGGCGCTATGCCGAACTGTTGCAAGAGCTTGAGTGTTTGCCCCTTGGGATGGGTTGGATCCAGCAGCGCCTTGGGTGAGATATTGATAAAAAGCTTGCCAGGCAGTTGTTTTTGCTGAAATTGGGCTATGGATACCCGGCGACACAAGGTTTCCAGCTCGGAGAGGCGCCCCAGGCGTTCGGCAGCACTGAACAGATGAAATGGAGAGTGAACGCTGCTGCCTATGGGGCCGCGGCTTAAGGCTTCAAAACCATGAATACTGTTGCTGTCTATGTTGATAATCGGCTGAAACAGTGCGGTGACATCCTCGTTATCCAACACACTTCCGAGTTCAGCTATTCTGTCTATGGCCATCAAACTGCAATACCTTACAAGGCCCCAAATCGGATAGAGTCTAGGTGTTGCAAGTGACACTAAGATGACAAAGCCGGGCTTGACCCGGCTTATCGGAGTGATTTTGCAGTTTGAACTCTTGCTATTTACTCTGCTGTTTAAATTGTTGCAGCGTTTGCAACAAGACTGCCAGTTTCGGCAGTAGGGCTTCCAGCTGTTCCGGGGTGGGTGCCGTTTCGGCTTCAAGATCCGCTACCGCCTGTGCCAACTCCTGTACATAGGGGAGGAAGCGGTTACTGCATGTGGTAAAGCCTTGCTCTTGAGTGAATACGGCAGAAAACTTTCCATGACCGGCTTGTTGCAGCTGATCCAGACGATTATCGGCATCGACAGCCTGGCGGTAAGCGGTCTGCAGATTGGCTTTCAGTTGCTCAATGACCTTGGTGTATGGCATAACAGCCTCTAACTGATGAACTTTGGCTGAAATTATAAGGAACAGGGATGCGCGCAACAAGTCGACTGCTGTGGTTCTTCTTCGGATGTGGCTTACTTTTAAGTGGTTGGGCCCAAGCAAAAGATGGTGATACACCACCCTTCTACCAGTTGGAGTTTGCCGGTAAGACGGCTTTTCTCATGGGCTCAGTGCATGTCGGCAAGGCTGATTTTTATCCACTGCCAAACCAGATAGAGCAGGCCTATCACAATGCCGGTGCTCTGGTACTGGAAGCTGATATTCGCGATCCTGCGGCGCAGCAATTGCTGCAGCAGTATGGCTTGAAGGCTGCAACACCGGATGAGGAAACTCAGACGCTGCTGCAGGGATACTGTGGCGGTAAACCTTTATGTCGGCAATTGGCTATGATGTCCCCCTGGTTGCAGTCGGTACAGATCAGTATGCAACGCTTCGTGGAGCTGGGTTATCAACCCAGCCTGGGTGTTGAGCAGTATCTGTTGGATGGGGTAGGTGGCAAACCTGTGTTAGAGCTGGAAAGTACAGAAATGCAGTTGGCACTGCTGGACTCGCTGGCGCTGGAGTACCAGTGGAATATGGTTAGGGAGAGCATTCGCGGTGAAGATAGGGAGATCCAGGCGCTGATCACGGCCTGGCGCAGCGGGAATGAAAAAGCGTTGGCCGAATTGATGCTGCATCAGCTGTCCACCGAAGGAGAAAACGTATTGCTGGAAAAACTGCTGTGGCAGCGTAACCAAGGCATGGCCGAGCGTCTGTTGAGTCTGATGGGTTCCAATCAGGCGCCACTATTTGTGGCCGTCGGTGCCGGGCATCTGGCCGGCAAAAGGAGCCTACTCGAGTATCTGCATAAAGCCGGAGTCGACAGTCGTAACTGCTGGCAGCAAAGCTGTGATATACCGCCCGGCGAGGCAAACTGAGGCGCTGAGGTCTATACTTGCTGTGCTTGAACACAGGGAGTTGAGATGCAAGGCATTAGCGATGCGTACAAGGGGTTTGAAGGAACAGTTCGCCAGTGGGATCAACGTTTTGGCAAGGTGGTTGCCAGGGTCGACCCCGGCGGTTTTTATATTACAGGTGCCGATGAGTACATTTTTACCCGTTTGGGTTCCTGTGTGGC
Source organism: Shewanella sp. BJSY2023SW001 (assembly GCF_047314685.1). Taxonomy (NCBI): domain Bacteria; kingdom Pseudomonadati; phylum Pseudomonadota; class Gammaproteobacteria; order Alteromonadales; family Shewanellaceae; genus Shewanella; species Shewanella sp. BJSY2023SW001. Next base: position 26,661 of record NZ_JBKORF010000039.1, on the reverse strand, counting down.
GGCTTGTATCTGGGATCCCGTACTCGGCATAGGTGGCTTGAATCACTTTCTGTTACCCGAGCGTAAACTTCACGAAGATTGGCAGCAACTGACCAGTTACAGCTGTCGTTACGGCAACTGGGCCATGGAGCAGTTGGTCAACGCCATACTCTGTGTCGGCGGTCAGCGACATAGATTACAGGCCAAGATTTTTGGCGGTGCCAGAATGGGCCAAAACAGTGTGCTGAATGTCGGCCGGTCCAACATAGATTTTGTACTGCGTTATCTCAAACTTGAGCAGATCCCTGTGCAGGCGGAGGATTTGGGCGGCCCTTGGCCGCGCAAGGTGATGTTTCACCCCAACAGCGGCAAGGTCTTGCTCAAGCACATGGATCCCGAACGTCTGGCGCAGCTGGTGCCGGAAGAGAACCGTTATCTGGATCAGATAGTGGATAGCAAAGATCAACCTTCAATCGAGTTATTCGGCCCGGATGCCTTGTGAGCAATGAAATGCACGTAACGGCCCAGAGACAGATAGGGTTGCTGGCGTGAGTATTTCAGCTCCATCTCAAGTAGTTGCTGGAAGTCGAAATTATCCGGCAAGCTCTTTTTAAGATAGTCATGGATGACTCTTACCCCGGATTCACACCTCAACTCCAGTTGCCACTCCTTAAACCAAGCTTGTACGTCAGCTATTTGCAGCGGATGTTTCGGGCTGAGGCGGACTTTTTTGCGGGTTTGCAGATCGGCAGCCACGTAGTCGAGATTACCTGACACCAGGGCGTGAAAGCGCATCGCTTCCTTATTGAAAAACATCAGTGAAAACAGGCCGTCATCTTTCAAGAGTGACAGCAAGCCCGCCAGCGTACCTTTGGCATCATGCAACCATTCGGCAACCGCATGGCAGAGAATGAGGTCGAACTGGCCCAGTTCCGTTACGTTCAGCTCCTGGATAGCGCAGTGCAGCAGTTGAATATCCAAGGGGGCGGCCGAGGCGGCTATCTGTTCCCGGGCTTGTTCCAGCATGGCCGATGAGATATCGCACAGCACCACCTCATGCCCCATAGCCGCCAGTTTCTGACTGAAAAAACCGAAACCGCCACCGGCATCCAGTACTCTGAGTTTACGGCCGGCAAAGTAGGGTAACTGTTCCTGCAGATCGCGCCAGAGCACCGCGGCTCTGATCTGTCCTTTAGGGGTTCCATAAATATTGTTGGCGAACTTTTGCGCCAGCTTGTCAAAGTTCTGATCTTGCACTTTGGAGGGTTCTGAATGACTTGAAGGCATATAGTGTCTCACAAGCCGCAGCCCTTGGCATCAGAGCCAAGCGCTTATGGCGGACAGATCGCAAAATCATAGATAGCTCCGAAAACGGCAGGGATGAGGTATAATGCTCGGCTTGGAATACTCAAGGTGGGCTTTTTGGTTATGGAATTCAGTGTCGAACTGCGAACAATGCCTTCGTTGTTTTCGCTGTATCGCAAGATTTTTTTCGGGCGAAAGCCTGGCTGGGACAACCAGCCTTTACCTCGTATCAGCGTTAATACTCCCGGCGTGGCTTTGGAGCCCGGCAAGGTGGCCGACTACGCTCAGGTGTGTGGCTTCGAGTTTGATGGCAAAACTCTGCCGCCTACCTATCTGTACGTGATGGCCTTCAGGTTGCATGCGGTGATCTTTACCCATGACGCTATCACTTTTCCTCTGCTGGGAATGATCCACCTGCGTAATCGTATCAGTCAGTTTCGCAGTGTTACTGTGGATGAGCGTTTCGATATCGACTGTCGCCTTACTGATAGCCGAGAGACAGATTCCGGGCTGGAGTTTGACCTTATCTCCAGGGTGACTGTGGCCGGAGAGCTGGTGTGGGAATCCCTATCGACTTATCTGTATCGCATAGATAAGCCGGGGCGCAGGGCAAGGCCACCCAAAGCCGGGGATATTCTGTGGGAAAACCCCAGTGTCTGGGAGTTGGGTGACGATTTGGGGCGGCGTTATGCCAGAGCCTCGGGTGACTATAACCTGATCCATCTGCATCCCCTGCTTTCCAAGCGTTTTGGTTTCGACCGGGTGCTGGCTCACGGCATGTGGTCCAAGGCCCGCTGCGTGGCTCAGTTGATGCCTGAGCTGGGCAATAAACCCTGTGTCATTGACGTGGCGTTCAAGTTGCCGCTGTTTATGCCGGCCAGTGTCTGCTTCTGCGCCGAGCCCATGGAGCAGGGCTATAAGTTTGAACTCAGGGATCAAAAGGGGCGTAGGCCACACCTTTGTGGTGAGCTCTCCCTGCTCTGAGCTGTCGGGGCCTAGGTTTCCGACCTTGGCCTCTGTTTGGCTCTATTATTCCTGCGCTCGCTATTTTCCTTCCGTTCGGAAACTGTTTTTCGGCCAATTCCGGCCAGAGATTTCTTGACTCAGATTAAGGTATTGCTGAATAAAGAGCGCTCCGACTTTAGCTTGAAGCCGGAATGGCCTAGTATGCGGGTCCTTTGATCTATTTGCTTTGGCCCTTGTGGGAGTTTTACTGAATGTTGAAGGACATAGAGATCTCTAGAATGACGCCGAGGCGTCCCATTGAGCATATCGCTACTGAGCTGGGTTTGCGTCCCGGTGAGTTCAGCTGTTACGGCGACCACAAGGCAAAAATCCCGCTGTCCTTGCTCGAACGGGTCTATGACTATCTACCCGGTAAGCTGATTCTGGTGACTGCAATAACGCCTACGTCACACGGTGAAGGCAAGACGGTGACCAGCATAGGTTTGACCCAGGCCCTGCATGCGCTCGAGCACAAGGTCTGCGCCTGTTTGCGCCAGCCCAGTATGGGGCCTGTCTTTGGCGTCAAAGGGGGGGCTGCCGGCGGTGGTTATGCCCAGATAGTGCCGATGGAAGAACTGAATCTGCATCTTACCGGGGACATTCACGCCATTACCAGCGCCCATAACCTGGCCGCCGCTGCGCTGGATGCCAGGTTGCATCATGAGCAGCGCCTCGGGGCAGCAGAATTTAGCCGTCGCAGTGGCTTGGATGCGCTCAATATCGATCCGGAAAAGCTCTTTTGGCACAGGGTGATGGATCACAATGATCGTAGCTTACGGCAGATTCAGATAGGGCTGGGAAATAACAATGGCCCGGAGCATGAGTCTGGCTTTGATATCACCGCCGCCTCGGAGCTGATGGCGATTTTGGCCCTGAGTCGCGATCTTGCCGATATGCGCCGCCGTGTTGGTCAGGTGTTGCTGGCGCTCGACACTGCTGGACAGGCGATTACCGCCGAGCGGCTCGGGGTTGCCGGTGCCATGTGCGCTATTTTGCGTCAGGCGTTGGAGCCGACACTGATGCAGACTCTTAACGGTGCCCCTTGTCTTATCCACACCGGACCCTTTGCCAATATCGCCCACGGCAACTCCTCTATTATTGCCGATGAGATGGCGCTGAAACTCAGCGATTATGTGGTCACTGAAGGCGGCTTTGGCTCGGATATGGGCTTTGAAAAGTTTTGTAATATTAAGGCACCTGTTTCCGGACGTCAGCCTGATTGCACCGTCTTGGTGGCGACCTTGAGAGCACTTAAGAGTAACGCAGGACTCAAGGGCGAGGCAGTAAGCCGGCCTAACCAGCAGGCTCTGGAGCAGGGCTTTGTCAATCTGGCCTGGCACCTGGCCAATGTGCGCCGTTACGGCACACCTGTGGTGGTGGCTATCAACCGTTTTCCCGAAGATACCGAGCAGGAGCTTGAGTGGTTGAGACAGGCCTGCCTCACCGAGGGTGCCGATGCTTGCGAACTCAGTGAGGCTTTTGCCCTCGGTGCCGATGGAGCCAAGGCTCTGGCCGAGTCGGTATTGGCAGCCATAGGTAAGGGTGATGGCTTCAAGCCTCTCTATGACCCTTCGCTTGGACTCGAGGCCAGTCTGGCAACTCTGGCCGAGCTTGGTTATGGCGCTGCCGGGGTTGAGTTGTCGGCCAAGGCCCGTGAGCAACTTGCCGAGATCCAGCGCCTTGGCGCAGACAAGTTGCCTGTGTGTATGGCTAAGACGCCTATGTCTATCAGTCACGATCCCAAACTCAAGGGGGCGCCCAGCGGTTTTACTTTGCCTATTACTGAGCTTAGGCTCAATGCCGGAGCCGGTTTTGTCACCGCTTTGGTGGGCAAGGTGATGACAATGCCTGGGCTGGGTTTGAACCCAGGCTACCGGCATATCGATATTAATGAGCAGGGTGAAGTGATAGGGCTTTAATTCGACAACAAAGGGCGCAGATGCGCCCTTTGTTGTATTGGAGACTGCCGCGCCGATTTAACCGCGATAGAAGTGTACGTCCCGCTGCGGGAATGGAATGCTGATCCCTTCCTCGTCGAAGCGCATCTTCACTGCCCGGGTAATGTCCCAGTAAACCTCCCAATAATCTTCCGGCCTGACCCAGGGGCGCACCACAAAGTCCACCGAGGATTCACCCAATAGGTGCAGTTTAACCGTGGGCTCAGGGTGTTTCAGTACCTTGGGATGCTCTTGTACCAGTTGCTCCAGCACGGCTTCGGCCTGTTCGATATTGTCGCTGTAACTGATGCCGAAGGTCATATCTACCCGTCTGTGATGCTCGGCGGTGATATTGTTAATGGTATCGCCCCAAATTTTGTTGTTGGGAACAATCAGTCGTTGGTTGTCCAGGGTCTTGATGGTCGTTGAAACCAGGCTCATATGGCTGACTCGGCCAGTGACTCCGGCGGCATGGATCAGATCTCCCACATCGAAGGGTCGATAGATGAGGATCATCATTCCTGAGGCGAAGTTGGATAGGGTATCTTGCAGCGCAAAACCGATAATCACCCCGGCAATACCGAAACCAGCCAGTAGAGGCCCGAGTTCGAATCCCAGCTGTGACAAGGCGATCAACAAGCCCAAAGTGAAGATGACCTTGCCCGAAAGCGAGGTGAAGAAGTCTTGCAGCAGCTTGCTGAACTTGAGCTTGGAGTTACTGACCGCCTTGGCAACGATTCGCTTGGTCAGTTTGGCCAGCAAGACGGTAAGTAGCAAGATAAACAAAAAGATAAATATCTTGAACAGTATATCCGGCCCGCCTTCAACCAACTGCGCCTTGGCGATTTCAAACCATTGTCCCGCCAGGCTGGAGACAACATCGATATTGAGTACATCCTGGGTGATATCCCCCGAGATGGCAAACAGGGTCTTTTTCAGATCGCTGGTATCCACATCCAACTTATCCAGCATGCTTATCACTGCGCTCAGGCTGCTGCTGTTGTTTTCCAGTCGCTCTTTCAGCAGGGTCAAGGTCTTGCTCTGCTCGCTGCTGACATCTTTGCCCGCCAGCGCATTTTCGGCCATTTGCACGGCCAACTGCTGCTGGTTATAGCTCACCAGGCTCTCCAGCAACCCGGCTCTGACGATAAGACGTTGCTTGAGTGATTCTTTCGCCTGGCTGACATCCTGCCCCAGTTGTTCTGACCAATTGAGCAGTTCCAGCAAGCCTTTTTGAATTTCATCCTTTTCCAGGCTGCGGCGGGAGATCTCAAGCATCAGCTGTTGATCTTCCCCTTTGCCGAGCTTGCCCTGCAGCGACACTATCTCCTTGTCGAGATATTGCACCATCTGCTGCAGGAGTTGCCGCTGCGTTTGCAGGTGCGGCAGAACGTTCATCAGGGCCTGAGGGGCTGCATTCTTGTCGCCAATGGCATCTATGCTCTCTTTGAGTTTATTTCGCTGTGCCAGAGTCAGTGCCTTGATCCTAAACTCAGTCACTGCCTTGAGTTCGCCCTTGGCAGTGCGAAGCTGTTGGATATTTTGTCTTATAGTTTGCTGTATCAAAGTGAACTGCTCGGTGGCGAGCGGTTCAGGTTCAGATGCAAAGGATTGCCAGGAAAGAGTTAAACACAACAGGAGCAAGAGAGATCTAACCATGTTTTTAGTCCGATTTTTATCTGTTTTTCTGAAGTGTTGGAGTTAATAAATATGACACGAAAATTTCCATGGTGCCTAAAAAGCGCATGGATTTGTGGTTTTTCGCACATGGGAGATATAAGGCGGACGCCAGCTTTGCTAGAATAGCGCCCCTTTGTTGAACTCGCCGGAGAACGCCCGAGTGTTATGCTCCAATTGCAATAAAACCTTTAATGTTTCTCAGATAGCCCAGCAGCGGGGCAGCGGCTTTTCTGCGCAGATCCAGTGTCCTCATTGCGAGGCCTGGCTTGGAAAGACGCCTTGGTTATTGAAATTGAAACTGGCGGGTTTTTATCTGGGGGTGGCTGCGGCTATTTGTGCCTGGTTGATACCAGAGACCAGACACTTCGGGATACCTGTCGCAATCCTTGGGCTGATCGTCTTGCTGATCAGCCACCTGATGGATCATCTGCACACGGTTGAAGCGCCGGTTAAAGTTGAAGAGGATGATTCGGCGCAGCGGCAGAAGTACCGCTAACGGCTTATTCTATCACCTGTACCTGATTGGCCAGGGAGGTTTCTACGTAATAGATGCCGCCCAAAATAGCGCCGCAAAACAGAATGGCAAACAGGATAATCCCCAGGTTATTTTTGAGAAATGCCAACATAGCTTTTCCTTTGGTTAGGCTGCACTCATGGACGGGTCCGTGCGAGCACAAAGAGTATAGGGTAAACCTTAACCGGCAGAGCTTAAGCAGAACTTAATCTCCGCCCGGCCTGTGATTTGCGCCGAAACCTCTGCGCCGTTACATATCTTGTAACTTTTAGTTTCAGCTTCGCCCTGTTAACCTTGTTGCAACCTCGGGGCAGGCTGGCTTACACTAGCGCCGGATCTATCTGGGGGATGTTAGGTTTGGATATCGCTGTTCGCACAAGAAGCACTATTGCCATATGGCTTGCTGCCATATTGGTGCTCTTGTCTGTGGCTGCTTCGGCCCACAGCATCTCCCATCTCCAAGAGGGTCATAAGACCCACTGTACTCTCTGTTTTCATCAGCATCAGCTGAATAAGGTCATGCCCGGCACTGGGCTGCATCTGGATGCTGTCAAACAATCCTATATCAGAGTCAATCTTACGGCTCCTTCCTGGCAGGCGCCCCACGTTCGCCTGTTCAACAGTCGTGCTCCCCCTGTCACAGCCTGAATTTAAAGAAACCTCTATTTAAATTTTGCTATCGACCGCATGGAATTGCGGTGCGATGACTGCTGTATTTCAGGAGCTAAAATGACTGTTTTTTCAACTCGTATTTCGCCTCTGGCCTTGGCCTGTGGCTTGGCTTCCACCTGTGCAATGGCCCAGGACCCTACGCTGACCAATCCGGCGATCAGTGCGGTTTTGGATGGCTATTATCAAACGGCGGATCGTCCCTTGGCCGAGCGTCAGGAAGGTTTTGGTCTGGGGGAAACCGAACTGGCGCTCAGCGCCAATATTGACGATATGTTCTATGGAAAAGTCACCACCATCATAGAAAACCATGATGGTGATACCGAAGTGGAGCTGGAAGAGGCTTTTATTCAAACTTTGGCGATGCCGGCAGGGTTTGCGGTGCGTGCCGGTCGTTTCCTGTCTGACGTGGGCTATCTCAATAACCAGCATCCCCACACAGACGCCTTTACCGACCGACCGGCGGCTTACCGTGCATTCTTGGGCAATCACTACTTCGATGATGGTATCCGCTTGAACTATGTGGCGCCGACTGATCTTTACTGGGTCATGGGGCTGGAGGCCTTCAAAGGTGACAAGATGCGTGCCGAGGATGAACACGGTGAACGCGAGTTCGAGGATGTGGGTGTCTACACCGCTTACACCAAGATAGGCGGTGATATAGGGGCAGACAGCTCATGGCAGTTGGGACTGTCATATCTGCGCAATGAAAATGGCCGCATGACCCCTTTTGAAGAGCACGCGGGTGAGGAAGAGGAGCATGATCACGGCCACGAAGGTCACAGTCATGGTGCTGCTTATACGGGGGAAAATACCTATATTGCCGACTTTGTTTACAAGTGGGCGCCCAACGGCAACTACAAGTATCAGCATCTGACTGTGAGTGGTGAGTATTTCCGGGTGGCAGATTTCGTTGCCGAGGCCGAGCATGAGCATCACGAGGATGAACACGCCCATGCTGAGCCGAAAGATTACCATCAGGGCTGGTATCTGAGCGGTGTCTACCAATGGAGCCCCAGCTGGTCTACCGGGATCCGTTACGGTGAGCTGGATACCCAGCAGGCCCACGACGATCATTTCCACGGTCAGAAGCTGAAAGAAACCGAAGTTAGCCTGGCCTGGCATCACAGCCATTTCTCTACCGTAAGACTGCAGTACACCAATCAGCGTGGCACTAATTTCGACGGTATCGAAGACGACAATGTTATCACTCTGCAATACGTTATGACTCTGGGGGCCCACGGTGCGCATCAATTCTAAATTTGTCGGCCTGGCCACGGCCGCTTTGACTCTGGTGGCCAGTTGGCAGGCTCAGGCCAGCCTGAATATTTTTGCCTGTGAACCTGAATATGCCGCGTTGGCCAAGAGCTTGGCGCCGGATGCGAACATCTATTCGGCCACAACCGCCTTGCAGGATCCTCACCAGGTGCAGGCGCGGCCCAGTTTAATCGCCAAGATGCGCCAGGCTGATCTGGCGGTCTGCGCCGGTGCGGATCTGGAAATCGGTTGGTTGCCTATGCTGCAGATGAAATCTTCCAACGCCAAGGTGCGCTCTACGGATCAGGGGCTGTTTTTTGCAGCCGATCAGGTTGAGACCCTGGATAAGCTGGATTCGGTCGACCGCAGTATGGGGGATGTGCACGCCAAGGGGAATCCGCATCTGCACTTTGACCCTTATCGGATGCTGGATATCGCCAAGGCGCTGAGCGCCAAGCTGGTGGCCCTGGATCCTCAAGGAAAAGCCGACTATGAGGCTGCGCTCAAGGCATTCAGCGAGCGTTGGCAGCAGGCTATTCCCAACTGGGAAGCCGAAGCGGCATCACTCAAGGGCAAGAAGGTTATCGCCTATCACACCAGTTTCCGCTATCTGTTCAACTGGTTGGGAGTTTCTCAGGTCGCGGATCTTGAGCCCAAGCCCGGGTTGCCTCCCAGTAGTTCACATTTGGCTTCGCTGCTTGAGCGGGCAGGGCAAGGGGATGTCAGTGCCGTGGTAGTGGCATCCTATCAGGATGAACGTGGCGCCAACTGGTTGGGTGAAAGAGCCAAGCTGCCGGTATTGGTATTGCCCATGTCGGTCGGTGGTAACGCCCAGAGCCAGGATCTTTTCAGCCTGTATGATAGCGCCATCTCGCTGCTCAAGAGTGTGAATTGATTATGGACAGCGGACTGTTCAGCATACTCCTGCCGGCCTTTGCGGCCGGCCTGCTGGTGCTTTCAACCCATGTGGTATTGGGGCGCCAGGTGTTGAAGCGCGGGATCATCTTTATCGATCTGGCGATTGCCCAAGTCGCGGCACTGGGGGCGATAGTGGCGCATCTTAATCATGATTTGGAGGAGATCCCTTATTCTCATGTATGGATGCCGGCATTGTTTGCCCTGGCCGGGGCCGGAATCATAGCCTGGTTATCACGTAAAATGGCCTCTGAGCTGGAGGCCATGATCGGCTGCTTCTACGTGTTGGCTGCAGTGGCTGCCATGTTGTTGCTCTCCAACGACCCCCATGGTGCCGAGCTGCTCAAGCAACTGATGTCGGGGCAGATCCTTTGGGTCAACTGGCCACAACTGATCTTGCCGGCTCTGGTTTATACTCTGGTGTTGGGGCTATTGCTGTGGCGCCCGTCTTTGCTCAATGGCGCCGTGTTTTATCCCCTGTTTGCCCTGGTGATAACCCTGTCTGTGGAGCTGGTGGGTGTCTATCTGGTGTTCAGCACCTTGATTCTGCCGGCACTGGCGTTGAATAAATACAGCGGCCGTTTCGCACTTGGCTGGGCCTATCTGGTCGGAGTATTGGGTTATGTCGCCGGTCTGTGGGCCTCGGCGAGTTATGACCTGCCTAGTGGGGCCGCTATAGTGGCAACTCTGGCACTGAGCGCTCTGCTGTTTCGTATACTGTTAAGTTTCAGCGATCGTCACTGAGTTCAGGAAACTGAGAACAAGCCTCAAAATGCGGCCCGGCGGCCGCATTTTTTTTGCTGTTAAAAATCAGCGCACAGATGTAAACAAAAGATTGAGCCGCAGCAGGCCTGTAGCTATACTGTCCGCCGTTGCATAAGCGGAGTAAATTTATGCTGTTGATAGTCCGTTCTCTGCTGCTGGCAGTGCTCTTGTTGCTGGCCTTTGTTTTTGGTGGCATTTTTTGCATTTTACGCCCGAGACACAGAGATAATGTACACCTGTTTGCCCGACTTTTTTCGGCGGTAGCGCCCATATTGGGTGTTAAAGTTATAGTGCGAGCAGGCAAAACCAAACCGGGTGAGCCCTGTATCTTCCTGGCGAATCACCAAAATAATTTCGATATGTTTACCCATACTGCTGCGGTTCCCAAGGGCACTGTCAGCCTGGGGAAGAAAAGTCTGTTGTGGATGCCGCTATTTGGTCAGCTTTATTGGCTTTCGGGTAATATTCTCATCGATCGCAAGAACCGTGCCCGCGCCTTTGAAACCATGGCCGAAACGGCGCGCAAGATCAAAGAGAAATGCCTTTCTGTGTGGATCTTTCCTGAGGGTACCCGTAGTCGCGGTCGCGGCCTGTTGCCCTTTAAGGCTGGAGCATTTCATACCGCTATAGCCGCCGGAGTGCCTATGGTGCCTGTGCTGGCTTCCAATCAATGCCATATTAAGCTCAACCGCTGGAACAATGGTGTGGTGATTATTGAGATGATGGAGCCGGTGGCAACCCAAGGCTTGAGTAAGGCTAATGTCAAAGAGTTGTCCGATAAGATCCATGCCACCATGGCCAGTAAGCTCAAACAACTGAATGCCGAGGCGGCAGCACTTATGGGTAAAACTGTGCCCGCGGATATCGTATAATACCCTCTGACCTATTTTTCGGAGACAAGCATGTCCATTGAACGTCTGTTGCAGGCACAGAAGCAGGAAAACCGTGACATTATTCAGTCCTTGCTGGATGACGGTTCTGAGGCCGATGCTGAATACACCATAGAGCACCATTTTTCGTCCACTAACTTTGACCGTCTGGAAAAAGCCGCAGTCGATGCCTTTAAATTGGGCTTTGAGGTTAACGATGCTGAAGAGGTGGAACTGGATGACGGTAGTCTGATTTTCTGCTTTGACGCTATAGCCTATCATCAACTGGAAGCCGAGCTTCTGGATAAGGCCTGTGAGCAATTGCTGCAGCTTGCGGTCAAGCACAAGGTCGACTATGACGGCTGGGGCACCTATTACATAGGTGACGAGCTGGAAGATGAAGACGACGAAGAGCAGGACTAAGTCCTGTTACCAATAAAAACACCGGGTTCTTGACCCGGTGTTTTTGTTTCTGCCACCTTTACCGGCAGATTGATTTTCAGTTGTAGTCTACCGGTTTTTCGCCAATGACGACCGGAAGTTCTATCTGTTTACCGGCGCGGATCACCTGCAGGGTGACCTTGGTACCGGGGGGGGTCTCGGCAATCCTGTCCATCAGCATATAGATGCGGGTAACGTCTTCACCCTGATACTGAGTGATTACATCTCTGGGTCTCAAGCCAGCCAGCGCTGCCGGGCCATTAGGTTCTATGCCGGTCACAACTACGCCGCGAAGATCCGGCAAGTTGAGTATTTGGGCCACAACCGGGCTGACGTCTTCACCCGAGATCCCCAAGGCACCGCGAATAACCCGGCCATCCTTGATCAGTTTGCCCATGACGGCGTAGGCCAGCTTGATGGGAATGGCGAAGTTGATGCCATGGCCCCCCCCTTCACCACCTATCTGGAAGGCGGCAGTATTAATGCCTATGAGCCCCCCATGGGTATCAATCAAGGCGCCGCCCGAGTTACCGGCGTTGATGGCGGCGTCGGTTTGCAGAAAGTCCAGGTAGCCTGTACTCAGGCCATTACGGCCGGTGGCACTGATGATCCCCTGAGTGATGGTTTGTCCCAGGTTATAGGGGTTACCTATGGCCAGCACCACATCGCCCACCTGAGGAGGACTGTTGAGGTTAAGCGGCACCACGGGCAGATTTTCGCCTTGGATCTCCAGCACGGCCAGGTCGGTTTCCGGATCCTGACCGACCACTTCGGCACCGAATTTTCGGCCGTCCTGTAATGCCACTACAATCTCATCGGCCTTCTTGACTACATGATAGTTGGTGAGAATGTAGCCTTCTTTGCGCATGATAACGCCTGAGCCCAAGCCCTGCAGCGAACCGCCGTTAAGGGGGCGGCTTTGGTTGATGCTCAGGCTGTAGATGTTCACCACTGCAGGCGCGGCGCGGCGTACCGCTTTGGCAAAGGACAGCTCTGCACCACTGTTTCCCCTGAACTGCAACAGGTTGCCACCAAGATTGCCTTCGCCCATAAAACGGCTGACCAGCAGAAAGACTGCCGCCATTACCAGGCCAAAGACCACTGCTTTGCAGATATAGATCAGGGTTTCTTTCATTGTGATGACATTGCTGAATATTAAAAAAGGCTCGTTAGATTAGCATGTTTCTTGCTATTGCGAACAATAGTCAAGGCTCGGGAAGTTAATTTTGCCCTGAATTGGGCGCCGGAAATAAAAAAAGCGGGGAGCACCCCGCTTTTTCAGGATGGCTGTTAACCTCTGAGGATCAGATACAGGTTGCTATTGCCCCTGACTATCTTCAGCGCCACCGCGCCTTGCTGCTCTTTAAGCTCCTCTTTCAGCGCTTTTAGGGTGGTGGTCTTGGTGCGGTTAACCCCAATAATCAGGTCACCTTTTTGTAAGCCACTCATGGCCGCTGGAGAGTTCTGGGCGATATCGGTGATTTCGATACCTTTCTTGCTGTTCTCCAGTGTGGCACCGGCCAACATCGGATGAACAGCACCCGTCGCAGTTTCTTTCACCTGGCTGGCTTCGCCCAGGGTAACTTTGACTGTCTTGTCATCACCATCACGTATCAGGCCAAGCTCTATTTTACTACCGGCACCCATGGTGCCAATCTTGGCCCGCAGTTCTTGGAAGCTCTTGATCTTGCGCCCATTGATGCTGACGATAATATCGCCGGCCTTGATGCCTGCCTTGTCGGCGGCGCTGCCTTCCATTACTTCGCTGACAAAGCCACCGTGCTGGGTCTCGAGACCGAAGCCTTGAGCCAGTTCATTATCCAGATCACGACCCATAACCCCCAGCACGCCGCGGCGCACTTCGCCGTGTTCGATTATCTGATCCACCAGGCTGTGAACCATGTTGGCCGGTATCGCGAAACCGATACCTACGTTACCGCCGCCGGGAGCCACAATAGCGGTATTGATACCGATAAGCTCGCCGCGCAGGTTAACCAAGGCGCCGCCTGAGTTACCGCTGTTGATGGCGGCATCGGTTTGAATAAAGTTTTCCAGCATCTCTATGCCAAGGCCGGTGCGCCCCAGAGCACTGACGATACCTGAGGTGACGGTTTGCCCAAGACCGAAGGGGTTACCTATGGCTACGGCAAAGTCACCGACTCTTAAGTCATCCGAGTCGGCGGACTTGATTGCCGTGAGGTTGTCGGCTTCAATCTGCAGCAGAGCGATATCGGCGTCTTTATCTTTACCTATCAACTTGGCCTTTATTTCACGGCCGTCGTGTAGACCTATTTGAATATCATCGGCGCCATCAATCACATGGTTGTTGGTGACTATGTAGCCCTTATCGGCATCTATGATGACACCGGAGCCCAGGCCGCGGAAGGGGCGCTCCTGTACTTGCTCCTGAGGGGCATTGGGGCCAAAGAAGTAGCGGAAGATATCCGGTACCCGTTGGCGGGAAACCTGAGTGCCGGAAACGGCGACAGAGACAACTGCTGGAGTAGTTTGCTCCAACATGGGGGCCAGGCTCGGCATGGTTTGGCCGGCAACAGCTTGAGGTAGAGCGGCCTGGGAAACCACAGGAGCCAGTGTCAGTGTGGCTCCAAGCAGGGCGGCGGAAACAAGAGATAACTTGGTCTTCATCTATGCATTGCTCCTAATACGGGATCAAATAACCATGTACTGTTTGCCACCAAGGTGGCTGAATCTTAAAGGCTCTTTTACGAGCGTTCGGTAATTAATCCGACTTTAATCTTGTTTAAAAAGTTCATCCTTCATTAATAAAGATTAATTTTTAATGCTTTCCGGCGAGAGTACGGCGTCACTCTTGTCATCAAGGTCGCTGATACTGGTTTGCATAAATGGCAAAGGGGCCAGCTGTTCCTCTTTGGCTAATCTTTGGCTGCCCTGATTCCAGTGCTGATTAAGGCGATTGATTTGCTCTGTCAGTTGTCCCAGCAGTGCTCTCTGTTCGGCCAGATGATCACTGACTTCCTGTTTGTGTTGGCTCAACTCCATCTTGCTGCGTTCAATAGCCACACTTTTACTACTCTTGCTGAGTCCGCGGCTGACCAAGGTCTTGCCGATATAACCCAGTATTAACCCCAGAATGAAAGCCGCAAACACCAGTGGCCATTCCATATCGACTCCTTAAGTTTGTCTTTGTGTCTTAAGTTTTTGCCCGATCCCATAGGGATAATAGGCAAAATATACCCCGAGAGTGGGTCTCATGATACCATTTGCCGCCCCGACTCTGTTGCTTGAGTTGGGCTAGGGAAGATGCGAACAAGTCCTT
>NZ_JBKORF010000039.1:0-11945 GCF_047314685.1 Shewanella sp. BJSY2023SW001 | reverse complement strand
TTGTGGGACTTGTTCGCATCTTCCCTAGTACCCATCAAATAAGGTTAAAAGAGAAGAATTCAAGTGTCGCAGTTAACCCCTTGGCAGCATTACCAACAAGATCTCACCCGTGAAGATTTCAGCCATGACCCGGCGCAGGAGCAAGCGGTAAAGGCATTGCAGCGTGTTTATGATGAGCTGCAAAGGCCGCAAAAGTCCGGATGGCGCAATTGGTTCAGCCGGGAAAAAAACAGCAAGGTTCAGGGGCTTTACCTCTGGGGCGGTGTTGGGCGCGGCAAGACCTACCTCATGGACACCTTTTTTGATGCCCTGCCGGGTGAGCAGAAACTAAGGGCGCATTTTCATCGCTTTATGCACAGAATTCATCAGGAGCTGGACGCGCTCAAGGGAACCAGGGATCCTCTATTGGTGATAGCCAAACAGATGGCAGCGAAATATAGAGTGATCTGTTTCGATGAGTTCTTTGTTTCGGACATCACGGATGCCATGTTACTGGGCACTCTGTTCGAAGCCCTGTTCAAGGAGGGCGTGGTCTTGGTGGCCACCTCCAACATAGTACCGGATGATCTTTATAAAAACGGTTTGCAGCGGGCCAGATTTTTACCGGCTATCGCCGAGATCAAGGCCAACTGCCAGGTGCTGAATGTCGATTCAGGAATCGACTACAGACTGCGAACTCTGGAGCAGGCTGAGATCTACCATCATCCACTCGATGAAACGGCCGAATCCAACCTGCAACGTTATTTCACCCAACTGGCGCCCGAGTCGGAAGTCTCTGAAACGCCGCTGGAAATCGATGGACGCAGCATAGTGATCCGCAAACAAGCCCAAGGTGTTTTGCTGGCTGACTTTAGAGCCCTGTGCGATGGACCGCGCAGTCAGCGGGACTATATGGAACTGGCGCAACTGTTTCACACTGTGCTGCTCAGCGGCCTGGAACAGATGGGCGCCCAGCAGACAGGGGATGATATCGCCCGCCGGTTCCTGGCGCTGGTGGATGAGTTCTACGAGCGGCATGTGAAACTTATCATCTCAGCCGAGGTGCCGCTCGAGCAGATTTACACTGATGGGCAACTGAGTTTTGAATTTCGCCGTTGCCGCTCCCGCCTGATTGAGATGCAGTCCCGGGATTATCTGGCGCTGGAACATCTGCCATAGCTAAAGGGAAAATCCGCTTAGATGCGGGAAATTCAATCAAATAGCCATACTCAATAAGCCTTGGATGGCGGCAAAGTGCTAACAGCTTGAAAAAGATCGTCTTTTAAGGCGAGATATTAAAAAGCAGGTGATTTTTAGTTCAGCTTTGACTATAATCCGCCACCTGCCCACGTTACTCCGCCGATTGGGCGGATTTAAAAGCCAGTTTCTTTGCTCGAAGGGGCAGAGAAAGGCATTTTTGTGTTATCTGCATCCGCAGGTAGCATGTGACAGAATTTAACTTTGGGTTTTTGTAATAATGAAGACTTTTACTGCTAAGCCAGAAACTGTAGCTCGTGACTGGTACGTTGTTGATGCCGAAGGTAAGACCCTGGGTCGTATCGCCACTGAAATCGCTCTGCGTCTGCGTGGCAAGCACAAGGCTGAGTACACTCCTCACGTAGATACCGGTGATTACATCATCGTGATCAACGCCGAGAAAGTAACTGTGACCGGTAACAAGGCTGCAGGCAAGACGTACTACTCGCACTCAGGCTTCCCAGGTGGCATCAAGCAAATCAGCTTCGAGAAGCTGCAAGCTCACAAGCCAGAAATGATCATCGAGAAAGCAGTCAAGGGTATGTTGCCAAAAGGCCCCCTGGGTCGTGCCATGTTCCGTAAGCTGAAAGTTTACGCTGGCGCAGAGCACAACCACGCTGCACAACAACCTCAAGTTCTTGATATCTAAACGGGATTAAGCAAATGGCTGCAACTCAGTACTACGGCACTGGCCGTCGCAAAACTTCAACTGCTCGCGTATTCGCTAAAGCAGGTAGTGGCAACATCGTTGTTAACCAACGTCCTCTGGATGTTTACTTTGGTCGTGAAACCGCTCGTATGGTTGTTCGTCAACCGCTTGAGCTGGTTGAAATGACTGAAAAACTGGACATCTATGTAACTGTTAAGGGCGGTGGTATCACTGGCCAAGCTGGCGCTATCCGTCACGGTATCACCCGTGCTCTGATGGAGCTGGACGAAGCTCTGCGTCCTACTTTACGTTCTGCTGGTTATGTAACCCGCGATGCTCGTAAGGTTGAACGTAAGAAAGTGGGTCTGCGTAAAGCACGTCGTAAGCCACAGTTCTCCAAGCGTTAATATCGCTTTCGAGATACCAAAAACCCAGCGTATGCTGGGTTTTTTTATGGTTGAGATTTATCTCTGACAGCCCTGTATACTTTGGGCACTTGTGGCATAAAGGGAGAAAATCATGAGTTGGCAATTGTTGTTGATAGCCTTGGGTTTGGTATTGATACTTGAAGGCCTTGGGCCCTTATTGTTCCCCAACCGCTGGCGTCGTTATCTGCTGGAAGTGGCTTCCCAACCGACCGCCATCATGCAACGCCTGGGCGGCGTCCTGGTTGTTGCAGGAATCGTCATATTGATTATTTTTTCATAAATACTTGCCCCTTCCATGCCAATATCTGTTAGAATCCTGCTTTAACCGCAACCTTGCAGCAAACAATGGGCAAAAATGTAGTTGTTCTCGGCACTCAATGGGGTGACGAGGGAAAAGGTAAGATTGTCGACCTTCTGACCGAACAGGCAAAATTCGTAGTCCGTTACCAAGGTGGCCACAACGCTGGTCATACTCTGGTTATCGATGGTGAAAAAACCGTTCTTCATCTGATCCCCTCAGGTATTCTGCGCGATAACGTCAAGTGCATTATCGGCAACGGCGTGGTTTTGGCGCCCGATGCTCTGATGAAAGAGATCGGCATGCTGAAAGATAAAGGTATTCCGGTAGAGGAACGCCTACTTATCTCCGAAGCTTGTCCTCTGATCCTTCCTTTCCACTGTGCGCTGGATATCGCTCGCGAAAAAGCGCGTGGCAATAAGGCTATCGGTACTACAGGACGCGGCATAGGCCCGGCTTATGAAGATAAAATTTCCCGTCGCGGTCTGCGCGTAGGGGATCTCTTCAATCCGCAGCTGTTTGCCGAGAAGCTGAAAGAAGTGATGGCCTATCACAACTTTATGCTGACAGAGTACTATAAGTGCGAAGCCGTTGATTACCAGCAGACTCTGGATGAAGCGTTGGCTCTGGCAGACTATTTGAAAGGTCTGTGTGTGGATGTCACCGAATTGCTGGATCAAGCCCGCAAGAATGGCGACAACATACTGTTTGAAGGCGCTCAGGGCACATTGCTGGATATCGACCACGGTACTTATCCATTTGTAACCTCTTCCAACACTACCGCGGGTGGTGTGGCAACTGGTTCTGGATTCGGCCCTCGTCATCTGGACTATGTCTGCGGCATCATCAAGGCTTATACCACCCGTGTGGGTGCCGGCCCATTCCCGACTGAACTGGAATGTGAAATCGGCGATCACTTGGGAACCAAGGGCCAGGAATTTGGTGCGACAACCGGTCGTAAGCGTCGTCCGGGTTGGTTGGACATAGTGGCTATGCGCCGCGCGGTTCAGATCAACAGCATCAGTGGTTTCTGCCTGACCAAGCTCGACGTTTTGGACGGCTTGAAAGAAGTGAAGCTCTGCGTAGGCTATCAGCATCCAGACGGTACTGTGTCCAATGTGACTCCGCTGGCAGCAGAAGGCTATGAGCACGTTACTCCTGTGTATGAAACCATGCCAGGCTGGAGTGAAAACACCTTTGGTGCCACTTCACTGGAGCAACTGCCACAGGCAGCAATCAATTATATCAAGCGGATTGAAGAACTGCTGGAAACACCTGTCGATATCATCTCAACCGGGCCAGACCGGAATGAGACCATGATTCTGGTGAATCCATTCAGTTAAGTAAAAAGGCCGCCTAAGCGGCCTTTTTCGTTTATGGGGCTTACACTGTTTGCCCTTAAGAATTGGGTTATACTGCCGATGAAAAGACAGTCTATTTGTCATCAGGACAGCTTATGTTGCGTATAGCCCTATTACTCTTGTTAGTAACCAGTGCCAATGTGTTGGCCGAAGAAACCAAGGCCGTGGATATCTACAGCCAGGAAGAACTGCTGGAGCTTATTCGCAGCAAGCAATACCTGACCCGGGTCAAAGCCGATGACTGTCAGCTGGTGCAGGATATTGAGGCACGCGCCGAAGTGCTCAAGCAGCCGTTGTACCAGTACCTCTGGGGTGAGATGCTTAATTTCGGCATCTGCGTCAAGGCCAATCCACCCAGAGGAATATCGCTGCTCAGGGATGCCGCCGAGCAGGGCAGTGCCGAAGCCATGGTGCGCATTGCCGAGTATTATAAAGATGGCAAGTTTGTACTGCAGGACAAAGAACGTTCGGTGCAGTACCTGTTACCCGCTGCCGCCAACGGTGACTTGCCGGCCAGGATGATGCTGGTCGAGCTGTTTGCCAAGGGGTATGGCAGCCCAAGGGATTATGTCTTGGGGTATCACTGGCTCTACAACCAGGTGTTCAGCGATGAACAGACCCAGCAAGACGCCAAAAGATTATTGCAGCTGTTAGCGGCTAAAATGCCCGCCAGTCAGGTGGAGAAGGCCAAAAATGAACATCTGCAAAGCCGTTAATTAGCTTGTCGCATTGGATGCGACAACGAAGAAATTGGAAATTGAATGATAAAAGATCCTCATTTTGAGCGAGAACAAGATAAGTACGACAACCCCATTCCCAGCCGGGAATTTATATTGGAATATCTGCGCTCGCAGACCTCTCCCCTGAATCGTGAGCGGATCGCCACGGCCCTCAACATCTCCGACGAAGAACAACTCGAGGCGCTGCGGCGTCGGCTGCGTGCCATGGAGCGCGATGGTCAGCTGGTATTTACCCGCGGCCAGTGTTACGGCCTGCCGGAGCGGATGGACTTGATCCAGGGCACAGTGCTGGGCCACAGAGATGGCTATGGCTTCTTCCGTCCCGACGAAGGCGGCGATGACCTGTTTATCAACCATGGCGATATGCTCAGGTACTTCCATGGCGACAAGGTGTTGGCGCAGAAGGCCGGGGTTGATCGCAAGGGACGCCGCGAAGCCCGCATAGTGCGCCTGGTCGCCGAGCGAACCGCCGCCTTGGTGGGGCGTTTCCATGTCGATTGCGGCATGGCCTTTGTTATCGCCAATGATAAGCGTATTACCCAGGAAATATTGATAGACAACGCCGATCGCAACGGTGCCCGTCAGGGTGATGTGGTGGTGGTAGAGCTTACTCGCAGGCCGGGGCGCTATGTCAAAGCCGCCGGTAAGGTGGTCGAGGTGCTGGGTAAAGAGATGGCTCCGGGAATGGAGATAGAGATTGCCCTACGCAACTATGATCTGCCCCATACCTGGTCTGCCGCCATCGAGAAGAAACTGAACAAGATCCCCGATGAAGTGCAGGAACAAGATAAGTTAGGTCGGGTTGACCTGCGACAACTGCCCTTGGTCACCATAGACGGTGAAGATGCCCGCGACTTTGACGATGCCGTCTATGCCGAGTGCAAGCGCGGCGGCGGTTGGCGCCTGTGGGTGGCCATTGCCGATGTCAGCTATTATGTACGTACTCAATCGGCACTGGATCAAGAAGCCCGTGCCCGAGGCAACTCTGTGTACTTCCCGTCACAGGTGATCCCCATGTTGCCGGAAAAGCTCTCCAACGGCCTGTGCTCCCTGAATCCGGGAGTCGACCGCCTCTGTATGGTGGCCGAGATGACAGTATCGGCGGCGGGTAAGTTATCCGGCTACAAGTTCTATCCGGCGGTGATGCATTCCCACGCCCGCTTCACCTATACCCAGGTGGCGGCCATGCTGGAAGGCGAAGAAGGCCTGGAAGAGCATAAGCCTTTACTGCCGCATCTCAAGGTGTTGCAGGAATTGTATCTGGCGCTCGATAGCCAGCGGGCCAACCGTGGCGCCATCGCCTTTGAGACGCTGGAAACCCAGTTCATCTTCAATGAGCAGCGCAAGATAGACAAGATAGTGCCCAGAGCCCGTAATCAGGCGCACAAGATCATTGAAGAGTGTATGATCCTCGCCAACGTGGCGGCGGCCAAGTTTGTTAAAAAGCACAAGGGTGAAGTCCTTTATCGGGTGCATGAAGCGCCATCCGAGCAGAAGCTGACTCAGTTCAAGGAGTTTCTGGCTGAGCGGGGGCTCTCCATGGGCGGCGGTCTCGAACCCGAACCCAGTGACTACCAGGCGCTGATGGAAAAAGTACAGGGTCGCGCCGATGCCGAACTTATTCAGGTGATGTTGCTGCGCTCCATGCGCCAGGCGACTTACACACCGGACAATGAAGGCCACTTTGGTCTGGCGCTGGAGGAGTATGCTCACTTTACTTCGCCGATTCGCCGTTATCCTGACTTGGTGTTGCACAGGGTGATCCGTTACCTGCTCGCCAAAGAGCGTGGCGAAGCGAGCGACAAGTGGACCCCGGACGGTGGCTATCACTATCAGCTCGATGAGCTGGATCAGCTTGGCGAAGAGTGTTCCAACACTGAGCGCCGCGCCGATGAAGCCACCCGTGACGTCTCCGACTGGCTCAAGTGTGAGTTTATGCAGGACCATGTGGGTGACACCTTCGATGCGGTGGTGGCTTCCGTCACCAGCTTCGGGCTGTTTGTGCGCCTCAATGCGCTGTTTATCGACGGCTTGGTGCATATCTCTACCCTGGGCAGCGACTACTTCCAGTATGATCCCATGCGCCAGCGCCTGATAGGTGAGCACTCAGGGCAGATCTACCAGATTGGCGATCCTGTGACAGTTAAAGTCGCCTCGGTCAATCTGGACGACAGACAGATAGACTTGCTGATGGTGGACGAAGAGGGCCGCAGCCAGCGCCGCAAAGGCCGCAGCAAGAGTAAGCCGCTGACCGCTCGGGAAAGGGTCAATATTGAAGGAGCCCGCCGCTCGGCCAAGGCACAGAAACCGGCAGGTAAAGGGAGCGCCAAGTCTAAGTCCACAGGCGCATCCGCCAAGAGCAAATCAACCAAGGCTGCCGGCAACGCCGGGGCGAAAAAGCCCAAGGCAGCCAAACGAGTCAAGAGAAAGAAGTAAATGAAAAAACAGGAACTGGTGTTCGGCATTCACGCGGTCGAGTCTTTGCTGAAACACGCTCCGGAGCGGGTATTGGAAATGTGGCTGCTCAGTGGTCGTCAGGATGACAGGATCAAGCCCTTGTTGGAGATGGCGGCTCAGTGGGGCATTCGCCCCCAGCAGGCATCCCGCAAAACACTGGATGACAAGGCCGAAAGCTCTCAGCATCAAGGGATCATCATCCGGGTACGTCCGGCCAAGGTCTTGACCGAAAACGATCTGGATGCCCTGCTGGACAAGACAGACTCGCCATTTTTGCTGATCCTGGATGGCGTCACAGATCCCCACAATCTGGGGGCCTGTCTGCGAAATGCCGATGCGGCTGGGGTTCACGGCGTCATAGTGCCTAAAGACAACTCCGTGGGACTGACGCCGACCGTCAGCAAGGTGGCTTGCGGCGCGGCCGAGACAGTGCCGCTGTTTCAAGTGACCAACCTGGCGCGTACCATGAAGCGTTTGCAGGAACGGGGTGTGTGGATTGCCGGCACTGCAGGCGAGGCCGACAGCACCCTGTTTCAGGCAGACCTCAAGGGAGCTCTGGCCATTGCTATGGGCGCCGAAGGCAAGGGACTGAGACGCCTGAGCCGTGAAAGCTGCGACACCCTGATCTCTATTCCTATGGCGGGCAGTGTTTCCAGTCTGAACGTGTCGGTGGCGACCGGCATCTGTCTGTTCGAAGCCGTTCGTCAGCGCCTCTAACTGCCGAGCATGACTAGCTCTCTTTGGAATACGGGCGGTGAGCTTTATAGCCGTACCGGTCCGTATCCTATACAACTGCAACAAGGCTATCTGGGTGAAATCTATGGTATGACGTTCTTCGAGCACCTCGGCCGGGATTATCATTTTCAGGCAACTGAGAGCCAGTTAACAGCAAGTCAGTTAACAGAAATCCACTTAACTGAAAGCCAAGCCGTGTTTTCTCTACTGTTCAAGGTGGAGCAATATACTGCCAAGGCTTTGCTGAAACTGCTGCCTGAACTGACTAGTCTGGACGAGGCATTGTTGGAGCAAGTGCGCATGCAAGCGCAGAAAGAAGTGGACAGTTGGCTTAAGCTTCCCTGGCATGAGCTGCTTGCGGCGCTAAGCCTCTGGGTTGAACCTTACCAGCAAAAATATGCCAAGTGGGCGGATGATGCCGAGATCAACTCTGAGTACGGCGCTGCCTTTCGTCTATTGGAGCGGCATGAAACCGCCATCTATCGCTATCTGCAGGCGCTTGAGCGCGGTGACAAGCGTTCAGCGTTAATCCTGGAGTGTTTTCTTGGAGCTCTTTAGTTGAAAGAGCTCTTCAAGCGAGGGAGTTACTGAAAGGTATAGAGCAGGTTGAAGGTGGTGATGGTATCTGTCTGTCTACTGCCTTCCGGCACCACTTCTGTATATTTGACGTTAAAGCCTATTTTGAAGGCCCAGTCCTGAAACAGGGTATTTTTATAGCCCATGTCCAGCGCCAGGGTGTTGTTGTTTTCGCCCACCTCGGCGGTCAGGTCGGCAGTGAAACTAGTGTATTCGTGGATTTTCTGCTCGAACTTAGCCGCGGTTCGCAGGATCACATCCTTTTCGGCCACAGGGTCCGGAGCGGCATCGGTTTCCTTGGGCATGTTGTATCGGTAACCCGGGCCGACTTCGAAGCTCAACTTGGTACGACGGGTACTGATGGCATCGAAACCATAACCACTGGACGCGGTATAAATCTCTGTGTAAGAACCGAACTTGTCCCAGATAAATTCGCCGCGGCCGAAGATATAGCCGCCGTTGAGTTTGTAGTTGGACTGCAGTTGCAGATTGTACTTCTCGGCAGTGGTTTTTTCAGAGTCAGAGGCGAAATAGGCCTTGAGGGTTCCTTCCTGTTTGGCGTTTTCCGTGTCGTAAACCAACTTGGTGCGACCATTGAAACTGCTTGAGTCTGTGTTACCAGTGTTGAGCTGAAAGCCGGCCTCAATTTCTGCGGTGAAGTCGCTCGGAGGCTCGCGATAATCCGGAGGCACCAAGGCCCACGCCGAAGTCGGTAGCGCAAACAATAACGCCAATACAGAGGATCTTGTCATTATTCTTGTGTCTTTTGCTGTCACTGCCATAAATTTAGCGTCACATAATACCTGCTGATGGGGCCGAGGCAAAGTTATTGCTTGAGTTTACCGCGGCCTTTATGTACTATTTCGCGCCTAATTCAGTCACATTAATTTTCGTTCCTTGCCTCCATTTGGTCTGACTGAGCCAACCACGAGGCTAGATAACCGTAAGGAGCACTAAATGCGTCATTACGAAATCGTATTTATGGTTCACCCTGATCAGAGTGAACAAGTACCAGGTATGATTGAGCGCTACACAGGTGTTATCACCGAAGCTGGCGGTCAAATCCATCGTTTGGAAGACTGGGGTCGTCGCCAACTGGCTTACCCAATCCAGGATCTGCACAAGGCTCACTATGTTCTGATGAACGTTGAGACTACTGCAGAGTCTGTTGAAGAGCTGGAAACTGCTTTCCGTTTCAACGACGCCGTTCTGCGTAGCCTGGTGATGCGCACTAAAGCTGCCATCACTGAAGCATCTCCAATGGCCAAAGCTAAAGACGAGCGCGATTCACGTCGCAGCGCCGTTAGCGAAAAAGCTGCTGAAGAAACCCAAGAAAACGCTGAAGCAAGCGCTGAGTAAGTTTTTCTGTGACCACCAATCACTTGGTGTTGTCCGGTACCGTCATTCGGTCCAGACACTTTGATAGCCCGGCTGGAATACCTCACACGGTACTTCAACTGGAACACAGGTCGCAGCGTTTCGAGGCCGATTTGCCCAGAAACGTCTACTGCCAAGTTCAAGTGATATTGAGTGGTGAACGCTTCAAGAGCGTAGCAGACAAGCTGAAAGCGGGTGTGGATATCCAAGTCAGTGGTTTTCTGGCTCTACAACAGAGTCGCAATGGCCAAAGCCGACTGGTGTTACACGCCGAAAATGTCGAATTGAAAAATTAGGAGACTGTCAAATGGCACGTTATTTCCGTCGTCGTAAGTTCTGCCGTTTCACTGCTGAAGGTGTTACGGAGATCGATTACAAAGATATCGCTACTCTGAAAAACTACATCACAGAAAGCGGTAAGATTGTTCCAAGCCGTATCACTGGTACTTCTGCCAAGTATCAGCGTCAACTGGCTCGCGCTATCAAGCGTGCTCGTTATCTGTCACTGCTGCCATACACTGATCTGCATCAGTAATCGGCACTGTTCTAGCTAGAGGAATTGATAATGAACGTTATTCTGCTTGATAAAATCGCAAACCTGGGCAACCTGGGTGACCAGGTATCAGTTAAGGCCGGTTACGCTCGTAACTACCTGCTGCCAAAAGGCAAAGCTGTTGTTGCCAACGCTGAGAACGTAAAAGTTTTCGAAGCTCGTCGTGCTGAGCTGGAAGCCAAACTGGCTGCCGACCTGGCCGCTGCCACTGCTCGTGCAGAGCAGATCTCTGCTCTGGAAGCGGTTGTTATCGCTTCTAAAGCCGGTGACGAAGGCAAGCTGTTCGGTTCTATCGGTACCCGTGACATCGCTGATGCAGTAACTGCTGCCGGCGTTGAACTGGCCAAAGCCGAAGTACGTCTGCCACTGGGCGCTCTGCGCACTACTGGCGACTTCGAAGTTGAAGTTCAGCTGCACACTGAAGTAAAAGCTGTAGTTAAAGTAACTGTTGTTGCTGAAGCTTAATCCCGGCTTTTACTAGAAAAACACCGCCTTCGGGCTAATGCCGTTCACTTAGTGTGAACGGCATTTTTCTTAGGCTTAATGGGATACTTGTTTTTACTCATTTTTAACGCACGTGGATAGGCTCTATCCCGTTTCCCATCAAGCTTGAACTGCCTCGCATTACGCACTATGTCCAAGACATCTCTCGGGACATTCCCTGGCGTTTGAGATGACAGCTGAGTCAATTTAAAAATGATATAACTCGATGCATCTCTAAAGCTTAATTGGTTCGGATGTAACGACGGTAAGCTTTTAGCCATCAACACCATCTTGTATCTAATGAGGTTATAGGCCAACAGTACCCCCCATAATTCCTGGGTAACCAGCTCTGGCAATTGACTGCGTAACGTAAAGCGACTCTCCAGAAGATGCTGCTTCATCTCCCGATAGCCCACTTCTATCTCCCATCGATGAGCATATAAATCCGCTATTTCTGCCCCCGGATAACGCAAGGGGTCCGTTAATGAGGTCAAAATGGAAACCGACTTACCTTTTATCGTTTTCGTCAGTAAGCGAGCTTCAATATTCTCAGGCAGCATAGGCCACTTCTTTCTAGCTTGAGGCGTGGTGGTTAACCGCACCAGTTGGTCGTGTTTTCCTAAAGAGCGTACCACTTCATATTGCGTCCCTTTCTTCAACGGCAGCAGCCAGTGACTGTTAGGTTGAGCCTGTTGCCAGGCGTGCAAAAGCCCTAACGAATAAAAGCCTCTGTCAAACAGCGTCAGGCTGTTATTGGGGATGCTTGATATCAGTTCGGCGGCTAAATTCATTTCACTGACAGCAACAGAATCAAAGGCGCTGTTCAATACCAAGTGACTGCTTAACTCCATCATGCAAACCATGCGAATTTGAGGATAGGCAGCATCACCAGAAGCGTTGGCAGTTTTGGCAAAAGCCTGATTGTTTTGCTCACTATCAGGTGTTCGCCACACGACACCATCGACCCCATAGAGGTTGAGCCCACACCAATGCGGATGCTCAGCTCTCTCATGCCAGGTCTTGGCACTTCGCTTAAACACATCCTGAACAAC
>NZ_JBKORF010000038.1:0-51611 GCF_047314685.1 Shewanella sp. BJSY2023SW001 | reverse complement strand
AAGACTGGGTATGCCTGTTCGCCAGAAAATCTCGTAAAGCAGCTGAAAGCCTAGGGGTAGTTGCGTTCAAGCGAATGATTTGATCAACAACGCCTTTCTAGACTGTTACTAATGCAGTCTCCGAGTATGACGGAAAATAATCCTCTGCATTGAGAGCTGTGGAGCACTGCGTTATCCGATTTCGACAGACTCCGGCATACCTTCAGGCAGATGCCTTGAATGCCAATTGCTGTGCAAGCCACTCTCTACAAAAGAGAAGGCCACAAGGACTTATTCTCACCTTCCTTAAACGCTTACATTCAAAAGGTCTCTATCTACTAATAAGCACTTGCTGCAAAAATTAAAAGTATCAGGAATTTAGAAACCGATGTAATTGGGGAAAGGCACGATAAGGTTCACCAAATCTAAATAGGTCAGATTGATCTATTTAGATTTGGTTGACCGTTATTTTTTACCAGAAAAATTTACATCATCAACTTAGCGGCTATCGCGCTTTTGCTGCAACGCTTCGGCGCCCGTTGCCACCATTCGCAGTTGAGTCACCAGTCGGTCGGCCAGAATCTTGCGATCGGCCCGTTTCATATCCAGGGCGGCGGCGCCGGCATTGAACACCAGAGTCACCAATGCTTCGGCCTGTGCCCTGGCCAACTCAGGGCTGCGGCCGGCGGTGTCCTCGGTGTAGTGCGCCAGTTCCGAGATAAAGTGTTCAATCTCCCGCGCCACAGCGGCACGAAAGGCGGCCGAGGTGCCTGAGCGTTCATGCAGCAGGATCCTGAATACGTTGGGGTTGGATTCCAGTACTTCCATAAAGGTGTCGACCGAGATGCGGATAACACTGCCGCCGGCCTCGGCGCGCTGACGTCCCTTACGCATCATCTGTCTCAGCGTCAGGCCACCTTCATCGACCATGGTCAGCCCTAGCTCATTCATATCCTTGAAATGACGGTAGAAAGAGGTTGGCGCTATATTGGCTTCCCTGGCCACTTCCCTAAGACTCAGGCTGGAAAAGCTACGCTCGGCACTCAGTTGATTGAATGCTGCATCCACCAAGGCGCGGCGGGTTTTCTCTTTCTGCTGTGCTCTGATACCCATCTTTATTCCATTCACTGGATCTGTTGCGCAAATAATACAGGCTTTACTCAATAATCACATCCTCGGCTGGTGTCACTGTGATTGTGCTCCAATAGCAACTTAGCATACACTTGTTAGCTTAAAGCGTTTTGGAAGTCATCATAATGAAAAAACCTCCCCTCATCTGGACCAACCTGATCCTCTTCCTGCTGACGTTTGCCGGTGCCTGTATTCTGGTGCCTTGGCGAGGCATCAGTCATGGTTTTGAGCTCAGCGAGTGGCTCACCTTCGTACTGTTGGCCTTCGCCAGTGGTTTGTCTATCACCGCCGGTTACCACAGGCTGTGGTCACATAAGGCTTATAAGTCTCACCCTGCCGTGCGTTTCCTGTTTGCCCTGGGCGGTGCGCTGGCTTTGCAGAACAGTGCCTTGCATTGGGCTTCGGATCATCGTATCCATCACAAGCATGTGGATGACAATGACAAGGATCCCTATTCAGCGAACATGGGTTTCTGGTATAGCCATATTGGTTGGATGCTCAGGGAATATCAGGCACAGCGTTATCACGACTATAACAACGTCAGAGACCTGCAAAACGATACCATAGTCATGTGGCAGCATAAGCATTATCTGCTGCTGGCACTATTGATGAATGTGGGCCTCCCCGCTCTGCTTGGTTGGTTGAACGGCGATATCCTGTCGATGTTGCTGCTGGCCGGTCTGCTGCGCCTGGTAGTAGTGCATCACTGCACCTTTTTTATCAACTCGTTGGCGCATATCTGGGGCAAACAACCCTATACAGATCGCAACAGTGCCCGAGACAACGGCGTGCTGGCACTGTTTACTTATGGTGAGGGTTACCATAACTTCCACCATATCTTTGAAAACGATTACCGCAATGGTATCCATTGGTGGCATTACGACCCTACCAAGTGGCTGATCCGTTTCCTGTCCTGGTTTGGCCTGACCAAAGATCTGCGCAAGAGCCCCCAGGAGCGCATCGAAGCCGCCAAACTGCAGATGCAACTCAAGCGCGCCCAGCATAAGGTGGCCCATCTGCCCAATTGCGAGGAAATCCTGGAAAAGCTGCAGGCAGAATACGAGGAATTGAAGAGCCACTTGCTGGCCTACTTTGAAGCCAAGAAGGCGCTGCTTGAAGCACGCAAGCAGCAATTGGCCGATAAGCATCTGCTGTCTCAGGTGACGGAAATGCGCTTACGTTTTCGCGCCCAACGAAAACAATGGCGCCAACTGCAAGCCAGCATAGCCTAAAACCTTGTCGTAGCCACCCAAGGCCTGGCGATCGGCTTAACAGAATTTACCTGAGTTGTGAAACGGTCGGCTTGTACTGCGGCCGTTTCTGTTTATGATCAGGGGTTATTTCAATCACTCAGGGACCCGGCTATGTCAGATCAGTCAGTCAAACTCACGGAGTACAGCCACGGCGCAGGTTGCGGTTGCAAGATTTCTCCCAAAGTCCTCAGCACCATTTTGGCCTCTCAATTGCCGGACTTTAAAGATCCCCGCCTGTTGGTCGGCAACCAGAGCCGGGATGATGCGGCCGTGTATCAGTTGGATGATCACACGGGCATTATCAGCACCACAGACTTCTTTATGCCGATAGTCGATGACCCTTTCACTTTCGGCCGTATCGCAGCCACCAATGCCATCAGCGATATCTATGCCATGGGCGGCAAGCCTATTATGGCGATTGCTATTCTGGGCTGGCCGGTGAACAAGCTGTCACCCGAGATTGCCCAGCAGGTAGTGGATGGCGGACGCCAAGCCTGCATGGATGCCGGGATCATGTTGGCAGGAGGCCATAGCATAGATGCACCCGAGCCTATTTTCGGCCTGGCAGTAACCGGCACAGTGGCACTGGAGCACCTCAAGCAGAACGATACCGCCAAGGCGGGTGACAAGCTCTATCTCACCAAACCTCTGGGAATTGGCATACTGACTACGGCACAAAAGCAGAAAAAGCTGGCACCGCAGGACGTCAATATCGCCCCCGAAGCCATGTGCCAACTCAATAAAATAGGTGCCGAAGTCGCCAAGATAAGCGCGGTTCACGCCATGACAGATGTGACGGGCTTTGGTCTGGCGGGCCACCTGCTGGAAATGTGTCAGGGCTCCAACCTCAAGGCCAGCATAGATACCGCCAAACTACCACTGCTGGAAAAAGCCTCCGAGTATCTGGCTGTGGGTTGTATCCCGGGCGGCACCCACAGAAACTTTGACAGCTACGGTGAGCACCTTCCCGAGGTTTCCGAGCAACAAAAGGCCTTACTGTGCGATCCGCAAACCAGCGGCGGCTTACTTATCGCTGTCGGCGCCGAGGGTGAGGCAGAACTGCAGCAACTGCTGACCAGCCAAGGGCTGGAGCTACACTGTATAGGTGCGCTCGACTGCCGCGACGACAGTCAGCAGTGGGTGGAGCTTATATGAGTCGACAGATAATCGCGCCTGCAGAATACCGGGAGATCTTCCTATCCGATCGTCCCCTGGTCGATCTGCGGGCGCCGGTTGAGTTTGCCAAGGGTGCCTTTCCTGCCAGCACTAACCTGCCATTGATGAACGACAGCGAAAGGCAGAAGGTAGGCACCTGTTATAAAGAGCATGGGCAGGCCGCCGCCATAGAGCTCGGCCATTCGCTGGTCAAAGGCAAGATCAAGGCCGCGCGTATTCAAGCCTGGCTGGATTTCTTCAGCGCCCACCCAGATGCCAACCTCTACTGTTTTCGGGGTGGTCTGCGCTCTCAACTGACCCAGCAATGGATCCGCGAGGCTGGTCTTGAAGTGCCCTATATTCAGGGCGGCTACAAGGCGATGCGCCAATACCTTATCGATACCATAGATAACACCCCGCAGCAGCAACAGCTGTTGATCCTCAGCGGTATTACCGGCTCAGGCAAGACAGAGTTTATTCTCAGTCGCAGCGAGTCTGTGGATCTGGAAGGTACAGCCAATCACCGAGGCTCAAGCTTTGGCAAAAATGTTACTCCGCAGCCCAGTCAGATCAATTTTGAAAACAGCTTGGCTCGGGAGCTGTTGAGGCATCAAGAGAGGCAAGAGTCCTGCCTGCTGCTGGAAGACGAAAGCTTCCTGATAGGACGCCGCGC
Source organism: Shewanella sp. BJSY2023SW001 (assembly GCF_047314685.1). NCBI lineage: Bacteria > Pseudomonadati > Pseudomonadota > Gammaproteobacteria > Alteromonadales > Shewanellaceae > Shewanella > Shewanella sp. BJSY2023SW001. The sequence goes on along the minus strand of NZ_JBKORF010000038.1, from coordinate 47,420 downwards.
CATACCCAAAGTCTTTTTCAGTGCCATGCAGCAGGCGCAGGTTTTGGTGTTGGAAGAGCCACTGGAGGCCAGGCTCCCCCGCCTTCTGGATGAGTATGTGCACAAGATGCAGCGAGGTTTTGAACAGCATTATGGCGCCGAAGAAGGCATGGCGGCGTTCGGTGCCTATCTGCGTCAGAGTGTCGAGGGCATACGCAAGCGTATGGGGCACCAACAAACTGAGCAACTGCTGGAGCTGGTCGACGCAAGCTTGCAGACACAGCAGCAACGCAACACTACAGAACAACATCTGGAGTGGATCTCACTGCTGCTGGAGAAGTATTACGACCCCATGTATCAGTACCAGCTGGAGAAAAAGGCCGAGCGGATCATCTTCCGCGGTGACCGTCAGGCCATTCATCAGTGGCTGGATGAGAGGCGATCAAACCGCCAGCAATGAGTGTAACGACGGGCCATCAAGCTTAATTGGCTCTTCGGCAAACAAAATGAGCCCGGCTGCGACCGGGCTCTTTCGTTGACATGACCTTAGCTATCAGATTTAGCCAGCAGATCGGCTACCCGCTGCTGCAACGAGTGACGGCTCTCTTCTGCGCCGGGTACCTGAGCTGCGATATTGACCTTAAGCCTGGACCAGAAACGTCTTGGCCGGGTCGTCAGGGCATGGCCATCTTTGTGGCTGAAATAAGATCCCCACAAACCTTTGAGCGCCATTGGCACCACAGGCACAGGATCCTTTGCCAGTATCTGTTCGATACCGGGCCGGAACTGATGCAATTCACCGTCGGGAGACAACCTACCCTCAGGGAAAATACACACTAACTCTTCATTGGTCAGCGCCTGGTGGATACGCTCAAAGGCCCGGGTATAGGTATCAATGCACTTTTTCGGTGAGCAGATAGGGATCACCCCGGCGTGGCGGAACAGATACTTGAGCAAGGGCATTTCACTTATGCTCTTATCCATCACAAAGCGCACCGGGCGAGTGGATGCTCCCAGCAGCACCAAGGCATCGACGTAACTGACATGGTTACACACCAGCACGGCAGCCCCCTGCTTGGGGATGTTTTCCCGGCCTTCCACCTTGAGACGATACAACAAATGGCTCAGCAGATAACTGATAAACCTCAGCGTAAACTCAGGCACCTGGCTATAGACATACAACGCTACCACGGCGTTGAATACCGCCAGCAGAGTAAATAACTGAGGAATCGACAGGCCCACCAGCTCCAGCAATATTATCGACAATATCGCCGAGCACACCATAAACAGAGCATTGATGATATTGTTGGCGGCTATGGCTTGGGCACATTCACCCGGGGCCGAGCGCGACTGAATAAAGGCATACAGAGGCACAATAAACAGGCCGCCACTGACCCCCACCATAAACAGTGCCAACATCAGCCTGAAGTGTTCACTGCGGCCGACAAACTCACTTATGTCGTAGAGATATCCCGCCGGCAGTTGGCTGTAGTCAGGAATGGCCCACAGCAGATCCAGGCCAAAGAAGGTTAACCCGGCGACCCCGAAAGGCAGCAGCCCCAGCTCTACATGACCAAAGGAGAAGCGCTCACAAACAAAGGAGCCGACCGCAATACCTATGGAAAACAGCGCCAGCAGCAGTGACACCACAGTGGCGTCCGAATGCAGCGAGCCTCTGGCAAAATTGGGGAACTGGGTCAGGTAGGTGGCACCCAAAAACCAGAACCAACTGATCGCCAGAATCGCCATCCAGATTGACGGCGTTTGCCGTACCCGCTTGATACTGGCCAAAGTACCGGACAAGGGTGCAAAGCGTACCTTGTCTATCGGCAGCGGCGCCGGCAATGATGGAATCGCCCGGCTGGAGAGGAAACCGGCCAAGGCCAGCACACATACGGTTATTGCGGCCCACATCAGGCCGTTATCACTGGTTACCAACAGCCCGGCACTCAGGGTGCCTATCAAAATAGACAGAAAGGTGCCCATTTCCACCCAGGCGTTACCGGTGACCAACTCATCTTCTCTAAGCGCCTGCGGCAAGAGCGAGTATTTTACCGGGCCAAAGTAGGCCGATTGGGTGCCAGTGAGAAACAGCAGCAGCAACATCAACAGATAGCTTTGCGCCATAATCGCCGCGGCGGCGCAGGACATGATGATAAGCTCCAGCAGCTTTAATCTGCGGATCATCAGCGCCTTGTCCATATTGTCGGCCACCATGCCCGCATGGGCAGAAAACAGAAAGAAAGGCAGAATGAAAATCCCCGCCGCCAGATTGACAAACAGATCCACACTCATCGGCAGGTTCTCGACCTGGCTGTAGGTCACCAGCAGCAGCAACACATTTTTGTAGATGTTGTCGTTAAGCGCCCCCAGACACTGAGTGGCGAAATAGGGTAAAAATCGTTTGCTCAGGAACATACGCCATCCTCCTGTTGCATTGCTGTCCACCACAAGTGCACCTGAAATGTCAGTAACTGCAACCAAGAAGCCTGACTGAAGAGCTTATCGTCCAGCGCCAGGCCGGTCAGCCCATGGATACTGCTCCAGAAGCTGCGACTGGCGAGTGCCAGCTTGGATGAGGGCAAGTTTGGCAACAAGTCACCGAGTTGCAGCTCGAGCAAGCCTATCAGCTCGGCAATCAGCTGTTGTTGCGATTCCGGCAGAGGTTCTTCCGGCCCCAGATGTAAGGCAAACACCAAACGAAATGCCTGGGGTTGGCTATGGGCAAACTCGGCATAAGCCTTGGCCAGTGCCAACAGCTTCTGCTCGCCGGTTGCGAATTTTTGTTCACACACCAGCTGTATTTGCTCAAGCAGACGCTCCAAGACCCTGGCGGATACGCTCAGGAGCAGATAGTTGTAGCTACCAAAGAGGTTGATTAGGGTACTGGGGGCATAGCCCACTTGGGAGGCGATCCGCCTAAGACTCAGGCTGGTATATTCCTCCTGCGTCAACAACTGCTCGACGACATCCAGTGCCATGAGGCGGATCTCTTGATGACTGTGTTCCTTACGTCTTGCCATAGTGTCCATTCCTGAAAAGAGATGGCAGCAGACTAACAGCCTTTAAAATAAAAAACAATGTTCACAATGTGACATTTTTTAATCAGAATTACGAAAGGCAATTGATATCTTCTAAGGTAATCACTACCTAAAAGTACACCAAATAATATGACTTCAGCTTACTGCCTCTAGTTCTAATAGGGTCAAAACGACAATAGGCCAGAAGCACTGCTTCTGGCCTATTTTACCTGTGATATGCATCCACTTGTTTAACGCATGGTAACAAACTCTTCTGCGCCTGTTGGATGGATAGCAACTACGGCATCGAAGTCAGCCTTGGTGGCGCCCATCTTGATGGCAACGCCAAAGCCTTGAAGGATTTCATCCATGCCAAAGCCGATACCGTGGATCCCGACAACTTTTTCATCGGCGCCGGCACAAACCAGCTTCATCTTACAGGCTTGACGGTGCGCAGTAACCGCTGTGTACATGGAGGTAAAGGATGAAGTGTAGACTTTCACCTGATCCTCACCGAAACGTTCTTTGGCCTCAGGCTCTGTCAGCCCCATGGTGCCAATTGGCGGGTGGCTGAAGACCACTGTCGGGATGCAGTCATAGTCCATCTTGGCATCCGGCAAGGCGCCAAAGAGACGCTCTGACAGCAAGCGACCCGCCTTGACGGCAACCGGTGTCAGCTCTACTCCGCCAGCCATGATGTCACCGACACAGTAAACCCCTTTGGCGCTGGTGTTTTGCTGGGCATCTGTTATCACATATCCCTTGGGATCCAACTGCACATCGGTATTTTCAAGGCCGATATTGCCTGTGGCCGGTGCCCGACCTATGGCCCAGATCAGGCAGTCCACTGTGTACTCTTCAGCGTTTTCCAGCACCAGAGTCAGGCTGCCATCGGCGTTTTTACGCACTTCCTTGGGAATGCTCTGGGTATGCAGCGAAGGCCCTTCGCTGGCCATGGACTCCATCAGTGTTTCATAGAGCATGGGGTCGAAGTTACGCAGCGGCGCATGTTTGCGTACAAACAGATGGGTTTCACTGCCCAGGGCATGCAATACACCGGCAATTTCCACCGCGATATAACCGGCACCCACTACGGCTACCCGCTTGGGCTGTTCACGCAGGGCAAAGAAACCGTCCGAGTCTATGCCATATTCAGCCCCGGGAATGTCGGGAATGCTGGGCGCGCCGCCGGTAGCGATCAAAATATGCTCGGCACTGTAGTGTTCGCCGTCAACCTCAATGGTGTGGTTATCAACAAAGCGGCCATAGCCGTTAACCACTGTCACCTTGTTGTTGGCCAGACCGCGTTCGTAAGAGCCATGGATCCGTTCGATATAGGCTTCACGACTGGCCACCAAAGTGTTCCAGTCAAACTGGTTGACGCTGACATCAAAACCGTAATCTTTGGCATAGAGATGCATGGCTTCGGCCACTTGGGCGCCATACCACATGACCTTCTTGGGCACACAGCCGACGTTGACGCAGGTACCACCCAGGTGTTTGGCTTCAATCAGCAAGACCTTGGCGCCACGCATAGCGGCTCTGTTGGCTGACGCAATACCACCGCTGCCCGCACCCAGGCAGATATAGTCAAAATGTTGTGCCATGTTTATCTCCGTAGATTGATACTGACTCACTCGCCCAACAGGGCGACCTCCCGTCTGGCGGGATACTTGTGAGCCATTGTAGGGGGATTCAGATCAAGTGACCAGACCAGAGTCTGCCGGTAAAAATTTCAGTGGTACAAGCTGCAGCGGGAATAATCCTGGGTCTCTGGCCCTGAGCCTGAGCACTTGAGGCAACGAAACTGCTGTTGATGCTCGCCGAGTTCAGCCTGCAAATATCTGGCAGTGTGGGAATCTTTCTGCCTGAGGCGCCGCTCCAGCTCTGTCATTCGCTTATCCAACCAGCGACAACCGGGATCATCGGCGATTTGGCGGCGAGGCTTGGATGGCTTCTTTTTTCGGGATTTGGTTGGTTTACTGTCGCGCGAGGCCTTGGGCAGGGGCGCAGACTCATATTCAAGTGCGGCTTCAAACTGCTGTGGAATGGCAATAGGATTGCCCTCGCTGTCGAGCACCCACCCCAGAGGGAGCGAACCAGGCTCTTTGCCCGGGTCGCTGAGTTGCTTATCTATTGAGGGCTCTGAACCCGACACTGGATTCAGGTCTGGATTCAGGTCTGAGCTTGATTCGGCCTGGGATTCAACCAATGGGGCGACTCCCAACCAAAGGAGCAGGCAGCAAAGCCCACCGATTCTGTAGGTTAACATTCCCTGTCCCTCCGCATCGATCCGTCGACGCTGTTTGTCTTCACATCAGAGTCTAGAAGCTGCGGTGAATGTTAGCCAATTTAAAACTGCCACTCTAGATGCAAGCCGGCATAAGACTGAGCCAGATCGCCATGCCAACCCTCCTCTTGCGCCTGCTGCTTGATATCGTCCTGCGCTATGCTGTGGCTCAAATGCAAGGAAGCCACCAAAGAAGGGGTTAATGAGTAGCATGCCTCTACACCAAACTGCAGATGATTGGGGCCATCATGAGTCTGGCTGGCATAGCCAAAGTCGAATCCCTGGGTCACATAAGGGGTCAGAGTCAATTGCTCGTTCACTTGCCAGTGGCTGTGCAGGCTCAACTCAACAAAATAACCAGAGGCTTCAGTAGCATAGGTATAGTTAATCGATGGCGTCAGCCAGCTCAGCCCCTGATAGGCGAGATAGGCGTACACCTCATTGTCATGGCCGCGCTCATCACCGTAAAACTCCAACCGCTGCATGCCGACACCGGCTTCCACTGATTCGAGTGGGTTGAAACAGTATTCCACCCCGGCATTGAGCTCGGCGTAGTTCACACTGTCGGCTCGGCCAAACAACACGAAGGCCCCCAGGCCATCACGGCTATGGTGAATGCCACTCCAGGCAATCCCGCCCGCAGACAAGTTGTCACGCCCCTCGGAAATATAGCGGCTGTCCCACCCCAGCATGAGTTGGGTTTCAGTGGCCTCATCGGCCAATAATGGATTGCAGCACAGGAGTGTCAGCAACAAGAGCGGATAGCGCATAAAACGTACCAAACTTACAAAGTAAAGTTTATTTTATTCCACCACCCTATTATGTAAATGATAACGAATCGTGTTTTAGATCCAGTTATCATTTATGATTTTTTTGTGCATTGACGGTAGGCTCTCTTCCTCGGTAGCAGTGACTCGTGACTCACGGGTATTTCACTGCCGAGTTTGGCGGCTATGTTTCACTGCTATGTTTCACTGCTATGTTTCACTGCTGTGTTTCACATCTGTGCCACTGCTATGGCACCAATCGCTTTTATCACCTTGATAAATCACAGCGGAACCCTTATCTATTAGCCACGCCCCTGAATATTCGCCGCCATGGCGGCAAGACCAGGCACCCAATGCAGGCCCTATGGCCCACGCCCAAAGAGAGGACAGACAATGACCAATCCGCTGCTGACAGCACAGGAGCTGCCACCCTTTTCCAGTATCAAGGCCGAGCACATTCAACCGGCGGTCGAACAGGCCATAGCCAAATGCCGCGATAAGATAGAAGCCGTGCTGGCCGCAGGAGGCCCCTTCACTTGGGAGAACCTGGTGGCCCCCCTGGAGCAGGTGGACGATGAGCTGAGTCAGATCTGGTCGCCGATTTCCCATATGAATTCAGTACTCAGCAATGAAGAATGGCGCGCTGCCCACGATGCCTGCCTGCCACTACTGTCTGAGTACAGCACCTTTGTCGGCCAACATCTGGGCCTGTATCAGGCCTATAAAGAGCTCAAGGCCTCGGCGGAATTTGCCCAGCTCAGCCAGGCACAACAGACTGTGATAGAACATAGCCTGAGAGACTTCGAACTGTCGGGAATAGGCCTCAATGATGAACAAAAAGCCCGCTATGGAGAGATTGTAAAGCGTCTGTCTGAACTCAGCAGCACCTATTCCAACCAACTGCTGGATGCCACACATGCCTGGAGCAAGCTGGTTACCGATGAAGCCGAATTGGCCGGTCTGCCAGAGTCTGCCATTGCCGCCGCCAAGGCGATGGCAGAGGCCAAAGAGCAGCAAGGTTGGCTGTTCACCCTGGATTTTCCATCCTATCTGCCGGTCATGACCTACAGCGACAACCGCAGTCTGCGTGAAGAGTGCTACCGCGCCTTTGTTACCCGCGCTTCGGATCAAGGCCCCAATGCCGGTGAGTTCGACAATGGCCCGCTGATGGACGAGATCCTGAGCCTGCGCCATGAGTTGGCACAGTTACTGGGCTTTGATACCTATGCCGATAAGTCTCTGGCCACCAAGATGGCGCAATCGCCCGAGCAGGTTATCGCCTTCCTCAATGAGCTGGCGCTGCGCTCCAAGTCTCAAGCCAAGGCCGAGTTGGCCGAACTCAAGGAGTTTGCCAAGGAGCATTATGGTGTAACCGAGTTGGCGGCCTGGGATCTGGGTTACTACGGCGAAAAGCTCAAGCAACACAAGTATGAGATATCTCAGGAAGAACTACGTCCCTTCTTCCCCGAAGACAAGGTGCTCAGCGGCCTGTTCTACACCATCAAGCGCTTGTTCGGCATGGATGTCAAAGAGCAGCAGGATTTCGACAAGTGGCATAAAGACGTGCGCTTTTTCCACATATTGGATGCCGAGGGCGAACACAGAGGCAGCTTTTATCTGGACCTCTATGCCCGTGAAGGCAAGCGGGGCGGCGCCTGGATGAATGATTGCCGTACCCGGCGGATGACGGCCACTGGCCTGCAAAAACCGGTAGCCTACCTCACCTGTAACTTCAATCGCCCTGTGGGTGACAAGCCGGCGCTGTTTACCCATGACGAAGTCACTACCCTGTTCCACGAATTTGGTCATGGTATTCACCATATGCTGACCCGCATCGATATCGGTGGGGTTTCCGGCATCAATGGCGTACCTTGGGATGCCGTGGAGCTGCCAAGCCAGTTTATGGAGAACTGGTGCTGGGCCGAAGAGGCGCTGGCGGAGATCTCCGGCCATTATCAGACCGGGGAGCCGCTGCCCAAGGCGATGCTGGACAAGATGCTGGCCGCCAAGAACTTCCAGTCCGGCATGATGATGCTGCGGCAACTGGAGTTCTCCCTGTTCGACTTCCGCCTGCATCAGGAGTTTGATCCGGCCAAGGGCGCCCATATTCAGCAGATGTTGGATGAGGTTCGACGCCAGGTGGCAGTGGTCACACCGCCTGAATTCAACCGCTTCCAGAACGGTTTCGCCCATATCTTTGCCGGAGGTTATGCCGCCGGCTACTACAGCTACAAATGGGCCGAGGTGTTGTCTGCCGATGCCTTCTCCCGCTTCGAGGAGGAAGGTATTTTCAACGAGAGCACAGGACGCGACTTCCTGCATAACATACTTGAGATGGGCGGCAGTGAGGAGCCTATGGTGCTATTTACCCGCTTCCGTGGCCGCGAGCCCAGCATAGACGCACTGCTGCGTCACTCAGGGATCCAAGCCTGAGACTGAAGCAATTGATTAGGCGCCTTAGGGCGCCTTTTTTGTGAGCCAGTTCTCGCTTGCCGTCTGGTATGACCTTTGGTAGCCTTTAATGCCTCTCAACTCTTGGACCCTTTGATGAACCTCTACTTTCGCCTGTTTTGGCTGCTGCTCTGGCGAGTGCGCCGGGCAAACGATATCGGTTTTCTCGGCACCAGCCGCATCCGTTATCGGGCTTTACCGAGTGACTGTGACATCAACCTGCACCTGACCAACTCCCGCTACCCGGCATTTATGGATCTGGCCCGCACCTATATGATGGCCGAAATGGGCTTGCTGAAGCGCTTTCTAAAACTGAAATGGATGCCGATAGTCAATGCCGCCGAATTCACTTATGTAAGGGATATCAGGCCATTACAGCAGTTTGAAATTGCCTCTCGCGTGGTTGGCTGGGATGAAAAGTATTTCTACATAGAGCAACGTTTCCTGTCGGACAGAGGCCTGCATGCCATAGTGCATGTCAGAGGTTTGTTCGTCTGCAAACGCAAACCTGTACCCACGGAAAACCTGTTGACGGAAGCCGGGTTCGATGAGACCACGCCCGAGTTACCGGCGGAGATCATCAAGTGGAAGTCATTCCTGGATCTCAAAAAGGCCCGCAACAGCTGAATTCTTGTTCAGGGGATGGGTCTGAGCCCGCTGCTGGCCTCCTCCTGAGCCAGAGTTACTTCATCCTGCACCAACATCCAGGAACCTCGCAATTGCGCCTGCAGCCAGTAGCGCCCCAAATGCTGGTAATCCAGTAAATTGAAACTGCGCTGCAGGTAACCAAGACAAGGAATTAAGGCACAATCGGCCAAAGTGAACCCATCTCCGCACAGCCAATGATGCTCAACCAGGCGCAAGTCCAGCGCCCGCAGGCAAAGTCTGAGACGGTTTTCAATTTGACGCTGCACCAGAGGAAGTTGCTGTTCTTCCGGTAAGCTATATTGCTGTTCCAACTGATAGAGGCTGTTGTTAAGGTCGTTGTCGGCAATTCTGTCATAGAGACGTACTTGCAGATTGAGCTCGGGCTCCTTGGGCAACAACCGGGTGCCGGCGGCCATTTTATTGTCCAGATACTCTATGATAATGCTGGATTCAGGCAACAGGCTGCCGTCCTGACACACCAAAAGTGGCAGCTTACCGGATGGATAGAAATGCAGATAGTGTTGGCGCTCCAATGGATCCTGCAGATCCGTTACCCGGGGAAAGAAGTTTGCCTGCTTTTCATAAAGTGCCAGCAGCACCTTTTGCGAATAACGCGACAATGGATGGTAGTAAAGCTCCATAGACAGGGATCCCCATGGTTACCAACTTTAACTTTAGTTGCTGGCTACCGCTTAGGGAAGGCGTGAACAGTTACCATGAGTGCCGCGAGCAGTTATCCGTCCTCTGTTTAGCCCTACTTCTGCTTGAGAAAGTCCCACATGTAGAGATGTGATGAGCACCTTTTCAGTCGGTAAACTTGCTAGCTGATTTCAAAGTCTCCACTTTGTTCTTAATCGCCATTTATGACATCAAACGTCTGTTGGGGCTGAACGTTCACTGAAAAAGCCCCGCTTGATCAGTCTTGAAACCAAGCCTCAAGTATGACTGTTAATCCGCTGCCATCTTTACCCCGATTGGTATTACACTGGTGCGGCAGCAACTGAGCCAATCAAAAGGGAAAAGCACATGATCAAGCCGGAAGATTTTGCCACCATCTATGCCAGAGCCTGTGAGCGTAAAGGTGGCGCCGAGCAACTGGAGAGCCTGTTACCCAAAGTCTGTTCCACAGAAGAATTGCTGGAATATACAGATGCCGAGTTGCTTTCAGCACTCAGCAAACAGGTATTTCAGAGTGGTTTTGTCTGGAAGGTAGTGGAACACAAATGGCCGGCCTATGAAGAGGCCTTCTTTGGCTTTGAACCCATGAAAGTGTTGATGCTCTCCCCTGAGCAGCTGCAGGCCAGAGCTGAGGACAGTCGCCTTATTCGCCACCAGAAAAAGACCCAGGCCATTTATGACAACGCGCTCATGGTGCAGGATATTGCCAGAGAACACGGCAGCCTGGCCCGTTACATCGCCCTCTGGCCAGTGGAGGAGATCACCTCACTGTGGCAAGAGCTCAAACGCCGTGGGGCACGCCTGGGTGGCAATACCGGCCCCTATTTTCTGCGTGGTATAGGTAAGGACTGCTTCCTGTTGACCGCTGATGTCCAAAACTATCTCAAGAGCCACAAACTGGTAGATGCAGGCTTCAGCTCAAAGAGCGGCCTGGCCCAGGTACAAGCTGTATTCAATCATTGGCAGCAGAGCAGCGGCAGGAGCATGGCCGCCATCAGCCGCATCCTGGCTTGTAGCACAGGGGATAATCGTATCTGAGGCCTGAGATAAATTTGACTTAAATACAAACAAAATAGTTGCAATCGAAAATGAGAACCATTATCATCTGTTTTGCGTTCCAAAACTCATCCTTAACTGAGAGTCAGTTAACCGCTAGTCGACTGAGATTTGCTTGAAGTTATGGTGTTCCTGAGTTTGCAAAGCACGACATTGCTCACACACTCTTTTAGGCCGGGTTAACTACCCGGCCCTTTTTTGGCTGATTGTTATTGTCTAAGCTTTATGCCCCTTATCCCCACTAACTATTTCTCCCTCTCACTGCTATTCAAACGTTTGATGCCCCTCTCTACAAACCAATATTGGGAGAATCAGGCACCAAGAAAGGGGCCGAAATCTGGATTTAGCCGCGCAACTGCCAATGGTTTTCGACCAGTGATTTAGATTCTAACGCATCAAAAAACCACTTACTAATCAAATATTTTTGATAAACACCCAAGATGAGAACAATTAGGCCGGAAAGATTTTATCTTGAAAGGGCAAAAAAACAGTTGCAAACATAAATGAGAATGATTATTGTTAACTTGCGTTCCAAAACTCATCCTTAGCTTTAGGCCCGCAGTACCCGCTGAGAGTTATGGTGTTCCTGAGTTTGCAAAGCACGACATTGCTCACACACTCTTTGTGGCCGGGTTAATTACCCGGCTCTTTTTTTGTTTACACGCCAAGCCTATAACCTACCCGAACAGCAGACCATCATAGGGGCCTGACTGATCCTCTTTAGCTATATGATAAATACTGACAGTAAACTGCGTCCCCTTACCCAGAGTCGAACTGACCTCTATGGTGCCGCCTATACGCTTGATAATACCGTAGCTCAACGACAAGCCCAGCCCGGTACCATCCTTACGGGTGGTATAGAAGGGATCGAATATCCGGCTCAATTGCTCCTGCGGGATCCCTGAACCTTCATCTTCAATCTCTATCTTGATCCCCACAGGTTCATCCTGTTCCACCCAATCATAGGTGCGGATCCAGATCCGCCCCTTGCCATCCATAGCATGAGCGGCGTTGACCACCAGATTGATCAACACCTGCAGTAATTGTGGACGATTCACCTGCACCGGATAACTGGCGTTCAGCTCAGGCAACAACACCACTTCCTGCTTACCCAATGAGTGACGCACCAGCAGCTGCATCTCTTCAATAATAGGTGTGATTTGATGCATCTCCAGCGGCGCATTGAATTCACCGGGACGACTGTACTGCAGCAAGCTGCGAATAATTGTACTAATACGGCCTACCTGCTGGATGATGAGGTCTATTTCCTCCTCAACGACCTCAGCGTTGTCACCAAGCTCCACCCGCAGCAGTTCCATATTACCGAGGATTACGGCGGTAGGGTTATTGATCTCATGGGCAATCCCAGCGGTCAATTCCCCGAGGGCGGTCAGTTTTTCATTGGTCACCAACTGCTGACGGGTTTCGTTCAGCAATTGTACGTTGCGCTGCAACTCTTCGGTTTTTTCCTGCAGGCTACGGGTACGTTCCTCGACCTTCATCTCCAATTGCTCGGCTGCCGCTTGAATTTGCGCATTGCGGCGCTGCAACAAATCGAGCATACGGTCAAACTGCTCTGCCAGGTTGGCCAGCTCATTGTCTCTGTCCAGTCCCAGCTCGCCGATACGCAGGTTACGCCCGGACTGCACCGCCTTAACCACTTGATGAATTCGTTCAATCGGTTGCAATAAACTGTAAGCGCCGCGATAAACCAAGAGTCCGGAAACCAGCAACACCAACATCAAAATGGTGCCCAACTCTATGATATTAAGAAGATAGTTGTGGATAAAAGGCGACTCGGAAAACCCGGAATAGATCATGCCTATCCGTTGACCGCGGATATCGGTCAACGGCGCATAGGCCGAGATAAACCAGTCGTTGTAAACAAAGGCTCTATCAACCCAGAGTTGGCCTTTGACCAACACCTGCTGACGTACCTCCTCCGACACCAGTGTGCCCAATGCCCGGCCGCGATTCTCATCTTCTTTGGGGAAGAAATGCAGAGGCACATTGGTGCTGATGCGGATATTGTCGAGGAAGATGGTCACAGTGCCTATGGAACGTTCCGGCAGTGTGCCCTTGTCATAGACCAGATCGCGAATATGATCGACGATGCGAGTGTTGCGATTAAACAGGATCCCACCATCCAGATACCAGCCGATCTTGCCGTTTTCATCGGCTACCGGCAGCAGGCTGCGGCTGAGCATGCCCCGCTCTTCAACTTCCCTATCGGGATTTTGTGCCCTCAAGGTCATTTTCACCGGGATCTTGGCACGTTCGGCCAACTCGGGATCGATTCGCGCCAGCCGCGAGCTGGAGAGTACCATCAACCCGGAATAGGCGCTTTGTCCCTGAACCAAGGGCAGCATCTGCCGCAAGTCCGGATCGGCCGCCGCATCGGCGATTCTAACCAGACGCAAAAAATCGAGATCCAATGCTTTGCGTTGCTGATCCAGAAAAACATTGAGCTCTTTCTGCTTCAGCTGTTTACCTTCGAGTATCGAGCGAAAGTGGGTCTGGAAATCGAAGGACTGCATCACATGTTCCAGCTGTTTTTCCTGGCGCTCCTGCACGGCATCCAAGGTGTTATTGGCCACGGTCAGGTCTGCTTTGACCTTCATAAACAGCTGTTTGCCTGTATAGCTGATGTTCCAGTAAATGGTGATAAACACCAGGCTCACCAGTGTCAGCAAGATGGGCAACAGAGTCAGGATCAGAATGCGATAACGCACCTTTGCCTGTAGCTGCTGCCAGCTCAGGCCAAAGAGCCGTTTGAACAGTGACAAGCTCAGACCTCCGACTCGCAGTCAAACCACTCTTTGTATTTACGATCCAGTGTCTTGCGAGACACTCCCAGCACCCGGGCTGCCGCCGACTTGTTGCCTCCGTGGGAGTCAACGACGGCGGTGACATGGTCTTTCTCCACATCCTTGAGCGCCCAGTCGTGGGGATAGCCAGGCTGAGCATTCAGTTCGGCCTTGGGCTGTTCTTTCCAGTATTCCGCCGGTGGCTTACCGAGCAGAATGCAGCGCTCTATCATGTTACGCAATTCGCGGATATTCCCCGGCCACTGATGTTGCTGCAGTTTGAGCAGGTCCTCATGGCTCCAGACCACCTCTTTCACCCCGAGCTCTGCGGCCAACTGACGGGTAAAATGATGGGTCAATTCCACCACATCATCCGGCCTTTCCCGCAATGGCGGGATCACTATGTCGAGCACATTGAGACGGTAAAAGAGATCGCGGCGAAAATGCCCGGCTTCAACCTCTTCGGCCAGTTTACGGTTGGTTGCCGCTATCACCCGAACATCAATATTGACTTCTTTCTCGCTGCCAACCGGACGAATCGCTTTTTGTTCCAGCACCCGCAGTAAGGCCGTCTGCATTTTCAGCGGCATTTCCCCGATCTCATCGAGGAAGATGGTGCCGCCGGAGGCAAAACTAAATAAGCCTTCCCTATTGCCCTTGGCGCCGGTAAAGGAACCTGCAGTATGACCAAAGAGTTCACTTTCCAGCAACTCTGGGGCAATGGCGCCGCAGTTAACCGGTACAAAGGGGCCCTGACGACCACTGAGCAGGTGAAGTTGCCTGGCCACCAGCTCCTTGCCCGTGCCGGACTCGCCTTCGATAAGCACTACGGCATTGGTCGGTGCCACTCGCTCAATCACCCGCTTGACCTCCATCATGGCATCACTGTTGCCTATGATGGTGGAGGAGTAGCCGCTGGACACTTCCCGGCGCAGCATCAGGTTTTCCCGCTTCAATAAGCGCCGCTCGATGCAGCGATCGACCGCCTTCATCATCTGCTCAAGATGAAAGGGCTTCATGATGAAGTCGGAAGCGCCGGCCCTAAGTGCCTGAATAGCCACTTCCATATCGGCATAGCCCGTCATAAAGATGATGTCGGAACGCCGCTCTTGATCATCCAGCGCCTCACGCCACTCAATACCTGAGCGGCCGGGCAGACGTATATCCACAATCAGCAGATCGAAGTGACAACGGCTTCGCAGTTGTTCAGCTTCTTCTATGCTGGCGGCGGTTTCTACCAGGGCAAATTTCTTTGCCAGCGCTTTGTTGAGGAAACTGCGCATACCGGGCTCGTCGTCGACGATCAACACGGACACGGCAGAAGGCATTGGCTTAGACTTAAGTGGCTTTTCTATCTGGCTCATATTGTCGGCTTCAGGACATTTTGACTCAATTGAAATAGATTCTATCATTGATACGGTAAAAATTGGTCACTATGAACCAGCGAAAAAGCCGATTGGGACAATTTGTCTGACACTTATTTACCAAGCTTGGGATCCAGTTCACATATTGGATCCCTCAATATCGGTTTATAGCTGACATTCATCTTTGGCACCCAAATTGCTTTATTGGGTGCGAGTACAAGGCCGTGGCCCGCTGGCTTATGGGTTCGGCACACTTATAAAATCATGCCAAGGAGCAATAATGTTGAACTTGAAACAACTGCTGGGTCTTGCCATTGCGGCAGGCCTGATGATCTCTGCCCCGGCTTCCGCTCAGGAAACCATCAAGCTGGCCACCACCACAAGTACTGAAAACTCAGGTCTGCTGGGTTACCTGCTGCCAAAATTCGAATCTGAATCAGGTTACAAGGTACAGGTGATCGCCACAGGTACAGGTAAAGCCCTGAAACTGGGTACCCAAGGTGACGTGGATCTGGTGATGACTCACGCTCCTGGCGCAGAAGCCAAGTTCGTTGCCGACGGTTTCGGTGTTGAACCTCGCGGTATCATGGAAAACGACTTTGTTGTCCTAGGCCCAAAGAACGACCCTGCCAAGGCTCGTGACAGCAAGAATGCCGAAGAAGCCTTCGCCAAAATCGCCAAGTCAGGCGTACCTTTCGTATCCCGTGGTGATGACTCAGGTACTCACAAGAAAGAACTGTTGATCTGGAAAGCCGCCAACGTGACTCCAGACTTCAAAGGCTATACTTCTGTAGGTCAAGGCATGGGTAAAACCCTGCTGATGGCTAATGAACTGCAAGGTTACACCCTGTCTGACCGTGGTACTTTCGTGGCTTACAAAGCCAAACTGGACCTGAGTATCGACTTCGACGGCGGCGCCACTCTGGCCAACCCTTATCAGGTTATCCTGATCAACCCTGCCAAATACCCTGATCTGAATCACAAAGGTGCACGTGCCTTCAGTGATTGGTTGATTAGCAAAGAAGCACAAAGCATGATCAACAGCTATAAAGTTCAAGGTGAACAACTGTTCAAGGCAACTTACGGCAAATGAGTGAAGGCTGGTTAGCCCTTATACAGCAGGCCCTCGGCCTGCTGTTTTCCAGAGACCCCGAAGTCTGGTCTATTATCTCCGTCTCTTTCTCGGTATCTTTCGCGGCACTGCTGATCACCTTGCTGCCGTCCATGATACTGGGGTTCGCCCTGGCGTTTGTTCAGTTTCCCGGTCGCTGGCTGGTAACCAACCTGGTGCAAACCCTGCAATCCATTCCCACTGTGGTGGTTGGCCTGTTGGCTTATCTACTACTGACCCGTAACGGTGCCCTGGGCGACCTGCGCTGGCTCTTTACCCAAAAGGGGATGATCCTCGGGCAGATGATGATCTGCGCCCCGGTACTGATAGCCATGAGCCATGCCGCCTTCACCAGTGTCGACCGCCGCGCCTGGGAAACCAGCCGCACCCTGGGTGCCAGTTGGAGCTCGGCTATCTGGGTGGTTTGCCGCGAGCTGAGAGTACCGCTGTTACTGGCGATTATCGCCGCGTTTTCCCGTATCATTACCGAAGTCGGCTGTTCCATGATGGTTGGTGGCAATATAGCCCATGTTACCCGTAACATACCCACCGCGATTTCGCTGGAAACCAGTAAAGGGGACTTCGCCCAGGCCATAGCCCTTGGCTTAGTGCTGCTGGTGCTGGCACTGATACTGAATTTTGCTCTGGGTACTCTGCGCGGCAGGGCCAATCCCAGAAGTCATTAGGACGCTTGATGATAAAGCTGATAGCCCAAGATCTTGAGATGCGTTTTGGTGAACGCCTGTTATTTCGCGCCCGGCAACTGGAGTTTTGCCAGGGCGAAGTCATCTATCTGCAAGGTGACAATGGCTGCGGTAAAACCACTCTGATGAAGCTGCTGGCCGGCTTACTCAAGCCCAGCGCCGGTACCATCTATACCCAAGGATTTCCAGCTGCGCCCTGGTGGCGAGGTGATACCTTGCTCGGCAAGGCTATTTACCTGCATCAGCACCCATACCTATTTGAAGGCAGTGTCAGCTACAATCTGCAACTGGCGCAGAAATACAGCAGCCTGGATAAAGCCGAGCAGCGCACTAGGATGCAAAGCGCGATAGAAAATGCCCAGTTGGGGAAACTGCTCAAGACTAACGCCTCAACGTTATCCGGCGGCGAACGGCAACGGCTGGCACTGGCCAGAGCCTGGCTGTTGAAACCCAAGTTACTCATGCTCGATGAGCCCATATCCAATATGGACAGGGCATCGCAGCAAACCGTTTTTGCTATGATTGCCGAATTAAAGCAACAAGGTACTGGGCTGCTGATCAGTAGCCACCAGCACTCAGAGCTGACCGCACTTTGTCACCAACATTGGCATATAGAATCACAACAACTGACAACCTCAGCCAATTTGAGACTGGCCACGGAAGAACTGCAGGAGGAGAACTATGTCGCAGCGCATTGATGCGGTAATACTCGCCGGAGGCATGGCCAGGCGTATGGGCGGAGAAGACAAAGGACTGGTAGATCTGCTGGGGCGTCCCATGATTGCCCATGTTATCGACAGGGTAAAACCTCAGGTGAATCAGATCCTGATCAACGCCAACCGCAATCAAACACGTTATGCTGAGTTCGGTTTTCCAGTCATTGCCGACCTGGAACAGGGCTATCCCGGGCCGTTGGCAGGGATGATCAGCGCCCTGGACAAAACAGACGCCGATCTGCTGTTAGTGGTGCCCTGCGACTGCCCTTTGCTGCCCAAAGACCTGGTTGAGCGCATGGCGCAAAAACTATTGGCATCAGAAGCGGATCTCGCCGTGGCATCCGACGGCGAGCGGGAGCAGCCAGTGGTTATGCTGCTCAAACCGACGGTGAGGGATTCGATGCAGGCGTTTCTCGATTCAGGCAGGCGCCGTATTGATCTCTGGTACAGTGAGCACCCGGTAGTGGTTGAATCATTCGCCGATCAACCCAACGCCTTTATTAACGTCAACACCAACGAACAAAAACAACAACTCGCGGCGGAAATATCCCAAGCTTAAGAGGTTTCTATGAGCACTGTCTTTACCAATCCCCTGTCCATTCCCGTGTTGGGCTTCTGTGCCTATAGCGGCACAGGCAAGACCACGCTGCTGAAGCAGTTGATCCCTGAACTGAATCGTCGTGGTTTGAGACTGGCAGTGATCAAACATGCCCATCACAACTTTGATATCGATGAGCCGGGTAAAGACAGCTATGAGATGCGCAAAGCCGGTGCCAGACAGATGTTGGTGGCCTCCCATGTACGTTGGGCCTTGATGACAGAAGATCCGCTGGACAGAGATCCGGATCTGCTGCATCTACTCGGCCAGCTGGAACAGGACAAGGCCGATCTGGTGTTGGTGGAAGGCTTCAAGAAACTGGCGCTGCCCAAGATTGAATTACACCGAGCCGCCCACGGCAAACCCTTTATCCATACCGAGGATCCCAATATCCTCGCAATAGCCTGCTGTGACGAAACCAAGCTGCCAGGGGAGATCCGCCGCCTGGATCTCAACAATGTGGCGCAAATTGCTGATTTTGTGCAGCAGTATGTTCGCGATTATCACCCCGAATCCAAGCCCTCTTCAGCAAGAGCCCTGCCCTTAAGCGCCTGTGAGCTCGGCAGTGAACAGAATCTGTCGGTACGTCAAGGCATTGACCATATCCTGGAGCAAGTCAAACCCGTCACAGAGACAGAGCTGTTGACGCTCGATGAGGCCGACAATCGTATTCTGGCCCAGGATGCAGTATCACCTGTGAATGTGCCACAGCAGACCAACTCGGCAATGGATGGTTACGCCTTCGCGTTTCAAGACAACATGTCACAACCCTTTGAGCTGAAAGGAGAAGTTCTGGCCGGTCATCAATATTCTGGCCAGTTGCAGCCGGGTGAAGCGGTGCGAATTATGACAGGTGCGCCGGTTCCTCTGGGTGCAGATACCATTCAACCCAGAGAGCTTGCCACCGAAACTGATGGCAAGGTCAGCTTCAGTGGCAAAATCTACCGCGGCCAGCACGTGCGTCTGGCGGGTGAAGATATAGCCCAAGGCGCCGTTGCCCTAAGTGGTGGTACACGTTTGGGCGCTGCCGAGCAAGGCCTACTGGCTTCGCTGGGACTGTTTGAGATGCCCCTCAAACGCCGCCCCAGAATTGCCGTATTCTCCACCGGCGATGAAGTCAGCCAACCCGGCACTGAGCTGAAGGCCAACTGCATTTACGACTCCAACCGCTATACCATCAAGGCGATGGCCAAGCGTCTGGGCTGTGAAGTGCTGGACTTGGGGATCATCGAAGACTCAGAAGCGGTTCTAAGCCAAACATTGAGCCAGGCGGCGACTCAGGCCGATGTGATCATCAGCTCGGGCGGGGTGTCTGTCGGCAATGCCGATTATATCAAGACAGTGCTGGCCAAGCTGGGAGAAATCAACTTCTGGCGTATCAATATGCGCCCGGGACGCCCATTGGCATTCGGTAAGATAGACCAAACATTGTTCTTCGGCTTGCCCGGCAATCCTGTGGCCGTGATGGTCTCTTTCCTGATGTTTGTTCAACCTGCATTGCGTAAACTGGCCGGTGAACCAAGCTTGCAGCCAAGACTATTGCCGGCGATTGCCGATGAAGCCATGCGCAGCCGCAGCGGCCGCACCGAGTTTAGCCGCGGCATCATGACCCTGGGAGATGACGGCCAATTGCACGTACGCACGACCGGTGCCCAGGGCTCAGGCATGCTCAGCTCCATGGTCAAAGCCAACTGTTTGGTGATTATCGGCGAAGCCGATGAACGCATAGAGGCGGGTGAAACCGTCTATGTACACCCGTTTGCAGACCTGCTCTGAGGCTGCCCTTGAACAGCCTGAGTGACGGCTTTGGCCGCAAAATAGAGTATCTGCGCCTCTCCATTACCGACAGGTGTGATTTTCGCTGCATCTATTGCATGAGTGAAGATCCCTGTTTTCTGGAGCGGGAACAGGTATTGAGCCTGGAGGAACTGGCTTTTATCGGCCGTGCCTTTACCGAGCTTGGCGTCAGCAAGATACGCCTCACCGGCGGCGAACCCTTGGTACGCAGCGATTGTGACCGCTTGGTGGCGCAGCTGGCGACATTACCCGGGCTCAAAGATCTTTCCATGACCAGCAACGGCTCCAGGCTGGCCAAACTGGCTCCGGCGCTGAAAGCCGCCGGCTTGAACCGCCTCAATATCAGCCTGGACACCCTAAAGAGCGAACTCTTCACCACCCTGACCCGCAACGGCAAGCTGGAGCGAGTGCTCAAGGGCATAGATGCCGCCAAGGCGGCCGGCTTTGACAGGATCAAGATCAACGCCGTGATCCTCAAGGGACGCAACGAAAACGAAATTATCGATCTGCTGGAGTATTGCCGTCAAAAGCAGCTGGATATCGCCTTTATCGAAGAGATGCCTCTGGGTGTGATGGAAGAGCGTTCTCTGCCAAGACACATGAGCAGCAGTGATGTCAGGGAAATTATCAATCAACGCTGGCCCTTGAGCCTGTCATCCAAGCGTACCGGCGGCCCGGCACGTTACTACAGCATGGCCGACAGCCCTATCCATATAGGTTTTATTTCACCCCACAGCCATAACTTTTGCCATGAGTGCAACCGGGTCAGAGTCACGGCCGAAGGCCGCTTGCTGCTGTGCCTGGGGAATGAACACTCGCTGGATCTGAAGCAGCTCATCCGCAGCCATCCAGGTGACATAGACGTGTTGAAGCAAGCTATCTTCGAGGCGATTCAGCGCAAGCCCAAGGAGCATCACTTCGACGATCCCAATCAGGTGCAGATCCTGAGGTTTATGAACAGCACGGGTGGCTGATACCTGCCACCGTGCTACACTGGCGATTCAACCTCAATCAAACTATTTTTGCCCATGGCACTGACCCGCAAACAGTGGAATAACATCATTATTCTGGCCTCCATTTTGATGGTGTCGGTACTGACCTTGCTGGATAAACGCATGAACTCGGTGCCCGATACCCGCGATCTGTTTGACAGCCATACTGAACTGCAACAGCTGCAACTGGACGGGATCTGGTTGGCACAGGCCGCCACTGGCCAATGGCAGTGTGATCCCAAGGTGCTCAATTGCGCCGACTGGAGTCAAGCCTGGCTCAGTATTCGGGTATCACCATTGGCCAGCAAGCCTGAACTCACCCAAGATGAGCGGCCACAAGAGTTGCTGCTGAAAGTCAGCGGCGCTGCCGAGCCACAACTTTGGCTGTTTTATCCCCATCAAGGACTGCTTAAATCTGCCGCCGGGAACTGGTATCTTATTCCCCCCAGCCTCAGAAGTGGTGTTGTACCTCTGCTGAGTGTATCCACAAGCTGATAGAGCAGAGAGCCTTATGCCAGAATTGCCGGAAGTGGAAGTGACCCGCCTCGGGGTTGCGCCGTATCTTGTTGATCAGACCGTCAGTAACCTTATCGTTCGGAATCCTTCACTGCGTTGGCCGGTACCTGAAACGGCCCGCAATATCATAGGACAGACCATCAGAGCCGTGCGCCGCCGCGCCAAATACCTGCTGCTGGATACAGATGCCGGTACCTGCATAGTGCATCTGGGGATGTCCGGCAGCCTGCGGATTTTGCCCCGTAGCACACCGGCGGAGAAACACGACCATATAGATTTGGAGCTGGAAAACGGCCGGGTGCTGAGGTTCAACGACCCGCGCAGATTCGGTGCCTGGCTCTGGTGCGAGTTGCCGGAAACGGCTCATCCACTACTGGCCAAACTGGGCCCCGAACCCTTAACGGATGCCTTCAATGTCGAGCAACTGCACGCGGCACTCAAGGGCAAGAAGAAGGCGATAAAACTTTGTCTGATGGACAATGCCATTGTGGTGGGTGTCGGTAATATCTATGCCAACGAAGCCCTGTTTGCCGCCGGGATCCACCCGCAGGCCGATGCCGGTAAAGTGGATAAAGAGCGGCTGACAGTGCTGGTCGCCGAGATAAAGCTGATCCTGGCTCAGGCCATCAAACAGGGCGGTACCACACTGAAAGATTTCACCAATGCCGAAGGTAAACCGGGTTACTTTGCCCAAAAGCTGCATGTCTATGGCCGCGGTGGGGAAACCTGCACCCAATGTGGCCATCTATTATCCGAAATACGCCTGGGACAGCGCAGCACAGTGTTTTGCAGCCTGTGCCAGACGCGCTGACCCAAGGCTATTCCCGCATCCACTGCCCCGGATGCGGGGTGTAGTAACTGACCATAGTCTTGGGCGACTGACATTCGGGCAGACTCGCCGATGCCGACAGTAAATACCAATCTTGCCTGTGGGCCGAGCCCATATTCTGCCCCTTACTCAAATCAAAGCATTCAAGGGTTACCCAACCGGGAACCAGGAGATAGCGTTGTTTACCTTGTTGCAGCCACTGCCAGGCCCGGCGCTCCTGCTCGGCAGTGGATGCCAGATAGCTAAAATGGGTAATACTTATGGGAGAAAACAGAATAAACTGCTCCTTGAAGCGGATTAATCCAAGCTCAGCTTCCTCACCTATCACCTCGGCAGTATGTTGCATCAAAGCCTTGGGAGTACGTATTTCATCGAGTAACAGATAACCCCAGGTGCTGACCAGGAGCCATCCCAGAATAGTTACAGCGCCGGCCCTGAACAGCGAAGGCTGCTTCCTTAGCCACCAAATCAAAATTAGCCAGGAGGAACCCAGCACCATAAACAGGTAGCCGATACCTGTAAGATCATCGGTATAGTCCGCCAACCTCTCAAGCAACTTAGGATGATGCAGCAATGCCAGCACCCCAAGAGTCAGCAGCAAGCCCCCCAACAACCACAACAGGGCGGACACCAAGCGCTCAAACCATAGACTCAACTGTGCTCCCTGCAATGCAGCCGCAATGGCCAGCGCGGCCATCGGCAGTGCCGGTAAAATATAGAGATTGCGCTTACCTGGGCTGATACTGAAAAACACCACCACCAACAAGACCCATAACAGCAAGACGGCAATGCCTGGGTCTGCCTTAATGGCCGCCCAGAGGCGCTTTCCGTAAGCCAATGCCAATAAAGGCAGAGGGAACCAGAGCCAAGGAATGACACTGAAAACAAAGAAATACCAAGGTTTGATATGATCCCAGGCGTTGACGTAACGTTCACCCGTTTGCTTAAACAAAATATTGTTCATGTAAGCCAGGTGATCCGGGCTCGCGGATGCTTGAACCGTCAGTATCATGGGAACCAACCAGAGCGCAATTACGGCCAACATGGCGACCGGCCCCAATAGCGCCCGCCAGCGCCAGCTCTCTCGCCATAAGCCTCGTTGCCAGCTGTAAAATGCCAACGGCAACAGCAACAGCAGAGGCAGAAAGCCAACCCCCTTGGTGATAACCCCCAAACCCATAAAGCCCCAGGCGGCGAAATACCAGCCCCAACTCGGCCCTTTGAGGAAATGGCGCAAGAGGCCATAACACCCTAAAGTAATCCAGCACATCACCATGGCATCTATCTGGGCATTCTTGGCCTGCATCAAAAATTGCGGCACCAATAGCAGCAGCAGAGCAGCATTGCGGCCAGTGCGAACATTCCAAAGTCTGGCGCCCAGATCGTAGACCAGCATCACGGTCAACAAACCACACAGAGCATTGGGCAGCAAGAAAGCCAGCTTGAGGTCACCAATCAAGGCGTAGCAAAGTGCTATGGCCCACATGAAAACCGGCGGTTTATCAGGATAAAATTCGCCGCCGCGACTGGGAAACAACCACTGACCGCTACTGACCATTTCTCTGGCGACTTCGACAAATCTGGGTTCGTCAGCAGGCCAGGGAGAGCGGAATCCAATTCCCAGCAACATAATAAACAGGGTCAGCCAGAACAATGCCCAAAACACCCTGGTGTAACTATCACTGTCAAAGTAGCTACGCAGCCAATTCATCAAAGCTCCTGTTTTTCTGTGACCAAATCATCCACCTGACGACTCAGGCGATTGCGGTAAAGGTAAGTTCCTATAAAGCTGGAAAGAAGCAATAGCACCAGGCTGATGCCAAGTTGATACTGATCAGACAAGCCCAAGCCGGCCCCGGCATAGGCAAAGATCAGCATCTGCGGTAAATAACCAATGAAACTGCCAAGCAAAAAACCGCCGACAGGAACCCGGGTTGCCCCGGCGAAAAGATTGGTCAACAGGTTGCTGCCCACAGGTAACAGCCTAATCATTAATACTTTAAGCCAGGTGCGATGGATGATCATCCGTTCAAAACGTTGCAGCCGTATACCAAAACGTTTTTGCAAGAATTCGCGTACCGTCAAACGGGCACAGTAAAAGCTGAGAAGGCAACCCGCCAAGGCGGCAAAGGTAGAAAACAGGGCGCCAACAGTCCCCCCAAGCGCGAAGCCGAAAACAAAGGCGATGATCTGTCTCGGCCCCCCCACGGCAGTAAACAGGGTGCCCACAGCAAACAGTAACGCCAGTCCACCACTCCCTTGGCGCTGAATAAAGTTGGCGACCCAGTTGCTGTCGGTGAGATGCTCAAACCAGCCGGCCTGAACGGCCAACATCAGCCCAAGCAAAACAGAGAGCAACAACAGTGTCTTTAGCAAACGCTTCAACTTAATCCCGGCGGCTGTGTTCAATGCTGTCTATCTCGGCAATTTTGGCCCGGCGGATCAACCACATCACCCCCAAGATATCGACGATTCCCACCCAGAGTCGATTCCAGGCAGTATATTTTGAAATACCGGCTTGTCTATCTCTGTGATTAACCACGGAAATACGCACATCTCCCCCCATACGGCGGATAAGCGCCGGAATATACCTGTGCATATGGTTGAAATAGGGAAGTTTCAGAAAACTGGCTCGTGGAAACAGTTTAAGGCCACAGCCGGTATCCGGAACGCCATCGTGCAACAAAGCATCGCGTACCCGGTTGGCAAAACGGGATTGAAAGCGTTTCCAAGCCGTGTCTTTACGGTGCTTTCGATAACCTGCGATACAAAAATCAGCACTGTTCATTTGCGGGATAAGCCGGATCATGGCGGGGATATCTGCAGGATCATTCTGCCCATCGGCGTCCAGGGTCACTATATATTCCCCCTTGGCCTCGCGCACTCCCGTGCAGATAGCCGTGCTCTGACCTGTACTGCGTTTATGACGAATAACTCGGGCATCACAGCCATTTTGCTCTGCGGTTTGTAACACTTCGTTGGCAGTGTTATCGCTGCTGCCATCGTCCACAACCAGAATTTCAAATGGAGTTGTACTTGCCAAGGCCTGACAGATTTCATTAATGAGAGGGCCTATATTGCCGGCTTCGTCTTTGGCGGGTATTACGACTGAAATCAAAAATAAGCTCCCGGGATACTGACCTAAAAACAGTTCAAGCCTATGTTCCATAGGCTTGAACTGCAGCATAGAAGTCGTTTCTTAAGGTTAAATTATGTCAACGCCGCTTTTTACGCAACCATCAAAACCAATACTGATAACATTTTAATTACAGACATAAAAAAGCCGGCTAAGCCGGCTTGGGGAAGGTGTTATTTCTCAGAATCTGTATTCGTAACTGCCAAATAGGCTGGCATCTGTATCGTTATCAGTATCGAATTCTGAACGGGAAGCAGTTCCCCCAAAAGTCATCATCCCCTTCAACCAGGGCATTCGATAGCTGAGCTCCAACATCAATAGGTCTTCCTTGGCAGGCTGAGGTGCCCAACCATGAGAAAGAGACTTGCCGTCTTTATTGAGTTGAGCATAACGCAGGTAAGCGTTGATGCCGTGGCTGTCGGCAAATTGCCCAACCAAACCCAACACATAAACCTTGGCATCGCTGTCATAGGTGGATCCCAAAGAACGTTGATAGTAACGTGAACCACTCAGGTAAGTGCTATGTTCATAGAAACAGTTAAACACATTAGGGTCGCTACCACAGGCTACCATTGTATCCGTATACTCAAAGAACAGCTTATATTGTTGCTGCGCCAGGTTGAAGCGGGTATCAGCGCCCACCAACACGGCACAGTCGGCAATCTGCCATGGCGCCGAACCGCTGGAGTCTTCACAGGTGCGCTCCAGATAAAGGCCGAAAGGCACGTTAAACAGAGTGTCGGCATAACGAATATCGAAGCCCGCCATCTGGTTGCCTAATCTGGTATTCATTGAAGGATCACAGTTGGGATCTCCATCGGCACACTCGGTTCCACCGGAAATAGCATCCCAGAATGAACCAAAACCGCAATCCTGTCCCTCACCACAGAATTGCGTGGTCCAGGAAAGGCCTATTTCCAACTGTTTGAAGGGTCTGACACTGCCACGCATATTCCACAGCAGGGTATCTTCGATGGCCCTGTCGTCGTTCATCCAACTAATACCAGTAGTCAAGGTCCAGGGACCAATCCAGGATAGCCAAGGGGTTTCAAAGCCAGCGGCATTGTTGCGACTGAGCATCACAGACGGCATGGGCCTGGCATTATTTGATTTATGCAAGGCCGAATCAAATCCTGGTCCCCACCACTGCTGCACAGCGCCTGCGGTCACTATCCAATTGCCCAATACCACAGCCATGTAGGAATCATCCGGACGAGCGTTCTCATCATCCTGAGCATCATATGCCCCGGTTCCTGCAACCTTGAAGGCAAAACGTTCTCCGACATATTCATAGGAGGCACTCAGTTGTCCCTTCTCACGATAGTCAGAACCAAAATGTTGAAATCTGGCAGCATCGGTTGCCGCCGTTGCCTTGATGGCCGCACTACCGCGACTGTCTATCGCCTGACGATAGTAAAAATTCACCCTGGAAAAGGCGTCGGTCAACGCCGGGGTCAGGGTGGCCGGCTCAACTTTGGCCAAGTCGGCACCGATACCTGCCCACATCAAGGGATAGGTATTGACCGGAACCGTGATTACCCCGGCATCGGCCAGCGCTTGTATATCGGCTCTTAAATAAATGTCAGAACTATCGACCCAAGGCGCCGCTTGACTCATAGTACTCATTCCCAGGCCAATGCCCAGCACCAAGCTTTTGTACAAAAAACTTCTCATTGAAATTAACTTCCTTGCTTTTTGATTCGGGTAACCAAGGCCTTGGCAACATCCGGATGAACAAATTGACTGACATCGCCCCCGTGCAGCGCGACTTCCTTGACCAAGGTCGATGAAATAAAAGAGTTTTCTTCCGCAGGGGTCAAAAAGACACTCTCCAGCTCAGGGTGGAGCCGACGATTCATATTGGCCAGTTGGAACTCATATTCAAAATCAGACACAGCGCGCAGCCCCCGCACCAACACATTGGCACTCTGTTCTTTGGCAAAGTCCACCAGTAGCCCGGTAAAGCCAACCACCTCGACATTATCCAGATGTGAGGTCACCTTGTTGAGCATGGCGACCCTTTCTTCCAGAGTAAAACAAGGCTGCTTCGATGGACTGGCTGCCACACCTATCACCAAGTGAGAAAATAGCGCAGCGGCACGTTGGATAAGATCCGCATGCCCATTGGTGACAGGGTCGAATGTTCCGGGATAGATGGCTTTCGTGTACATGACTCTGTGCCCTAAATTGATGGTGTAATCGCGCCTAGTTTAACGAGTTCTCTCCCTGGATTGAACCATTGACATCGAATCAGCTTGGTTAACCGCTTAACAGCGGTTGTACCCAAAGAGTCTGAGTTCAAGGCATTTGGTGACCCATGCAATTCTTTCAGACATGAAACCTGGTTATGAAAGACGAAAACACAGATCTATGGAATTTAAATTGGTATACTGACACGCCTTTTTTCGTGAGTGATCCATTGATGTTCACGAGGATGTAGACATCAATGGATCACTTAAGTTTTTACAATGAGTTGATTTTTTCATATGTTAAAAAGAGTATTGGTCATCAAACACGATAAAATTGGCGACTTTGTCCTCATGTGGCCTGCACTGTATCTACTCAGGCATGCTTTACCGCAAGCCAGTATTGAAATGTTTGTCTCTCCAGCCGTAAAGCCATTTGCTGAAGTATGCCCTTATGTTGACCATGTCATTGTCGATAACGGCAACGATGAAGAGATTGGCGAAGCCATCAGCGCCAGGCAATATGACGCAATTCTCATCTCTCAATCCGAATACCGTATCTACAAAATCTTACGTCACATAGATGTTGCCTATAAACTCGCTCCTAAGCATAACTGGTACCAATATCTCTATAAACACAGAGCCAACGTTCAGTATCGTAAGGGAGAGCCTTGTTGGCGTGGTGCTTGCTTACTGGTAGAGCACTTCCTTAATCATTTTGGATACAGTATCCCAGCGCTTCCCAAACAATATTGGGATAAACAAGCCGTGCGAGACAAATGGCAAGCCTATTACGGACATTCTTCAGGTGAAAAGTTGATCTTTGCTCATCCGGGTACAGGTGGGTCATCCGGTGCGCTCGCCCCAAAGGACTTTGCCTACCTATTAACACAGATAAACGCCAATACTAAAATCGACTGTAAGTTTGTACTCACCTTTAACGGTGACGAAGAAGCATTAGCGCAAATAATCAATAAAGACTTACAAGCTAACGGAGTCAAAGTGGTGATGGCCAAACCTTTAGCCGGCCTTGCCGACTTTGCCGAATCACTGGTCGCTGCCGACATGTTTATCGCAGGTTCAACAGGCCCATTACATATCGCTGGGCTCCATGATGTGCCGACTGTAGGCTTTTATGCGGGGAGGCGTTCAGCGCCCAAAATTCGCTGGCAAACTTTGACCCAGAGCCACAAGCGTCTAGCCTTTACTCCACCGATAGGCAAAAAAACTGGCCGAAATATGGCACTAATCGATTTTGACGCTGCGGCACAGGAAATTGCTCAGTTCCTAGATACCTTTTATGGTGAGCCCCAACCACTCACCTCGGATTTATAACATTTAGCGACTCGACATTTATACGAGTCACACGAAAATTGGAAAATACTTATGATAGTAGTCACAGGTGCCGCAGGCTTTATTGGTAGCAACTTAGTTAAAGCGCTCAATAACTTAGGGCGTAGTGATATTATTGCCGTAGATGACCTGACCGACGGCACCAAGATGTTTAATCTCGCCGACTGTGAAATCGCCGATTATCTGGATAAAGCAGACTTCATCGAACAGATCAACCAGGGACAATTCGATAACAAGGTTGAAGTAATCTTCCATCAAGGCGCCTGTTCGTCAACCACTGAGTGGGACGGCAAGTTTATGATGGCTAACAACTACGAGTATTCCAAAACCCTGCTCCACTTCTGTGAGCGTACCGGCAGCCAGTTTATCTATGCATCCTCGGCCTCTGTTTACGGCGGCAGCGATAAGTTTGTCGAGCAGCGGGAGCTGGAAAAGCCGCTCAACGTCTATGCCTACTCCAAGTTCCTGTTCGATCAATATGTCAGGCAACATAGCTTCACGACTCAAGTGGCCGGACTACGTTACTTCAACGTTTATGGACCAAGGGAACAACATAAGGGCGGCATGGCTAGTGTAGCTTTCCACTTCAACAATCAGATTAAGGCGAATGGTATCTGCCGCCTGTTTCAGGGCCACGACGGCTTCGAAGATGGCAAACAACTGAGAGACTTCGTGTATGTCGAAGATGTAATCAAAGTCAACCTCTGGCTATGGCAAAATCCAAGTGTCTCAGGGGTGTACAACTGTGGTACGGGTCAAGCACAGAGCTTCAACGACGTGGCCAATGCGGTGATCGCTTATCACGGTAAGGGGGAAATCGAATATATTCCTTTCCCGGATAAGCTCAAAGGCGCCTATCAAAGCTATACCCAGGCGGATCTCACTCGACTTAGGGCTGCTGGATATACTCAGGCCTTTAAAACAGTCGAGCAAGGAGTACCCGAGTATCTGGACTGGCTGGCCGCGCAACACTTTATCGGTCAGTAATTAAGCCTTGAGGAGCCCATTTGTAATGAAAGACAATCAATTGAAAACAGCTATTTTTACGCTTGCTATTGGTGATGAAAATCCCATGTACCGTGCCGCGTTACTCAGTTTCGAAAGATATGCCGAAAAAGTCGGTGCTGATCTTATCGTTTCAAAGGAGCTCCATTACCCAATCACCATCACAAATCCAAAACATACCGCCAGCCCTGCGTGGACAGAGAAGTTATATATCAAGGAGTTATTGAAAAAATACGATAGGGTACTGTACCTGGATGCCGATATCATTATTACTCCAGATGCTGACAACATTTTTGAAGTTTATAATGAACTGGATACTATTTATCTATTTAATGAAGGACAGTTGCTAGAGCGTCAACCTGTGATAGACAAAATCTCTGCTATCATGGGTGAAATAAAAGACTGGCCCAAAGAAAATGGACGCCCTGTCTACTATAACTTAGGCTGCATGCTAATTTCACGCCAATGTCCATTATTTGATATTGCCTCATTATCTGATCTTCAGAAACTTTGTAATCACATAAAGTACTATGAACAAACTTATGTAAACTACCTGATACAACGTGATAATCTCAAAAATAAGAGCATATCCTCACAGTTTAACCGCATGGATGTTTTAGGGGCAGATAATTATAAACAAGCCAGCTTCATCCATTATGCTGGTAGAGGCTATACTAACTCTTCCTTAAAACGTGAAGTCAGATTTGTAAACGACTTTTGCGACATCTTTGCTAACCAAATAGATGCTGACACTTTAAAAGAAATCAAAAGCGACGGCTGGGAATTGTTTATCGACAAAGCACATAAGCGTTATAAGCTACCGAGATCGATCATCAGTGCCTTGGCCAAAGCCTTCGTCACCATTTAAGGAAATAGCTAAAACTCATGATGAAGTATAAGGTTTTCGTTATCAATCTAGCCCGCTCTAAAGAGCGGATGGCCCATATTACCGAGCAACTCAATCGTGTTGGAGTCCCCTTCGAACGCATAGAAGGCGTTGATGGCAACCTACTAACAGATGAAGAAATTGAACAGGTTTCTCCTGCCAAATTAGTGCAAAAAAACTATTACAGGGCGCTAAGTAAAGGAGAGGTCGGTTGCAGTCTTAGCCACAAAAAAGCATGGCAAAAAATTATCGATGATGACTTGGATTTTGCCTTCACTCTTGAGGATGACATCTACCTAGAAGACAATTTCTCAGAAGTGGTCGACTTAATGCGAAACCTACCCACAAAAGAATGGGACTTCATTAAGCTTTATCCACTCCGCAAGGGTGGCCAGAGCAATATTAGGAATGCTTATACTTACCATAAGCACAAATTTATTAGTTATCATAAGTTTCCAATTAGCGCTGTAGCACAGGTAGTGAGTAAAAAAGGAGCTAAAGCACTTATCAAAAACATGCCTTATGTGGTACAACCAGTTGATGGACACCTAAAATCCTGGTGGACGCTAGGTATTTATCCTTTTGGACTCATCCCATACTGCGTTTCAGTCGATCTGACGGGCCTATCGGACATCAACCCTCATGGGGGGCTTGAAAAGATGAAGCAACGCAAATTAACCAAGCTATATCTTAACTGGCAACGCGCTCTGGCGCGGCTTTTTGCAACGCCTAAGCTTGACAAAAAATTCACACAGTTTACCAACTATCTAAAATAGAGATTCTTGTGTCTGTCATAATTGAACATTCAAGCATACTGAAAGCTAAGCGTGTCTTGTACATGACACACTTGGCCATTGGTGATTTTGTCTACCAAGGTGTTTGGTTACGCGCCCTTAAAGCAAAATACCCTCATCTTAGTATCGATATCTGGTTTGACGACTGTCGCAGTAAGCCCCA
The DNA here is from genome assembly GCF_047314685.1 of Shewanella sp. BJSY2023SW001. Lineage (NCBI taxonomy): Bacteria > Pseudomonadati > Pseudomonadota > Gammaproteobacteria > Alteromonadales > Shewanellaceae > Shewanella > Shewanella sp. BJSY2023SW001. The sequence goes on along the minus strand of NZ_JBKORF010000038.1, from coordinate 15,574 downwards.
CGATTGGGCCAAAGGCCGCAACAAAATTCTATCGGAATGGATAAATGCAATAGGGGATTTCGACGACGTTTATCCTATTGTGAGCAATTTGGATCAACGTCAAGCAGCAATCCAAACAGCTCGAGAAAAAAAATACGATATCATCATTTTCGTAGGGAAAAATCGTAGCGAACAATTTGCAAAGATTGCACGTCAGATCTCATCGACAGCCATAGTTGTCGCCACCATGAACTACACCCTAAAAAATCTATTTACCAGTAAAATCTATGCTGGCAAACTCGATGGTACTCTCAACTACCGTGACATAGCTAAAAAAAGCTCACATATTACTGACTTCTATGGTCACTGCTTTAATCAATTTCTAGGATTAGATACCACAGATCTCATTAACGGCAGCAAACAACTCGATATTTATATTAGTCCTGAGTATCAATCAAGTGTCCAACCCGTGATAACCTCACTCACACAGGGTGACTCAAATAAACTCATTATTTTTATCAATCACCTATCAACGGCGACGAAAAAAGACTACCCCTGGCCTCAAGTAAAACAACTGATCCAGCTGCTTAATTCAAAATATGCCAACCTAGTATTCATAGTCAATACACCGCCAGATAAGCTTGAATCTGTCACTGCAGAGATAAGAGCAGATAAAGATTTAAATCCAAAGCAGATCACGACCTTTACTGCACTGAATAATTTCTTTGAACTTCCAGCTATCATAGGTCTTTGCGACCTGAGCATAAGCGTCGATACTGCTACTGCTCATCTCGCTGTATGCATGTCGAAGCCTCAAGTAACCCTAATGGCCAGCGACTTTAAGCTCTGGCAACCACTGGGGGATAGCATCATCCTTGAAGGTACAGGTAAAGCAAGCTCTATTGCCCCTCACCAAGTCGCCAATGCAGTGGAAAAGCAAATCCTAAACTTCTATGGTGAAACAGAAAAATTTCAGCCTTTAAACAACAATTGAGTATATGTTGAACATAAACCTGGGCAGGGGAAACTTAATAATGCATTATTTATTAATGCTTTATATTTAGCCCACCAACACCGAGGCTTTAATATCAGGGCTTGTAAAACGATTAAACAAGCAAGAGCTTAAGTAATTGGGCTGCAAGTGGTAAAAGTGGTGAAGTTTTATTCCATTCCCCTTAAGAGGACTCACAGAGGCTCAGATAGTCGGCAACAATTTTGTCGATGGTCACCTGCGTAAGGATCTGACTGTCGGCAAAAGGCGGATAATACTCCAAGGCTTGCTCCAACTTCCGACTTAAAGCCTTACTATCCCGTCTCGGAACCAGATATTTAGCCAGTTCACCCGTTAAAATCTCATCAGGTCCATGGGGGCAGTCGGTACTGATCACAGGAGTGCCGCACAATAATCCCTCGACCAGGACATTACCAAAGCCTTCATAATCGGAACTGAGCACCAAGAGACTCGCACCCTTTATCCAGGGAAAGGGGTTGGCCTGAAACCCGGGACAGATGATGCGATCGGCCACACCGTATTTTCTGGCCAGTTTCATCGCCTTCTTGGGATTGTTACAAAGTAGCACCAGCGGCAAAGGCTTATGCATCTTGGCAAGAGCCTGAAATAGTATGTCATGACGTTTTTGCCGTGCGACGCGACCAACATGGATCAGATAGTCACCTTTGGGAATATCCGGGTGTTCCTCTACAGCTTTTGCCCTTATCGCTTCTATATCGAATGGGTTATATATAGTACGCATACTGCGGGGAGAAATTCGCCCGCTCTGGCGAATTTCCTGAGCGATCCCCTTGGAGACTGTGATCAACGCCTGGCCGTTTAGTGCCAGCTTGGTTCTGAGCATTGTAAGGTAAGCTAATAGTCCGAGTTTACGCTCACGCTTCAACTCCTCTTCAATAGAGTTATGCACCACAATATAGAGCTGTGATACACCGGCACGAGTTAGCAATAAATTGCTCTTGTCCAAATTAGACAAAATAAGGTCAAAACCACCATAAGTCTGTTCGAGTTCATCGAACCATTGCTTGACCCTGGCAACCGAGCGCCCCAACCGCCACCAGGCAATGATATGCCGCTCACCTTCATCGAAGCAGACATGCAAGGGAATTTCCTCAGGGACTGCATAATCATAATGAGGGGTCAGCACCAAAAGATGCGGCTCGTGTCCCAAACGTTTCAGTTCAGTCGCCAGAGTTAGGACTATCTTCTCTGCACCGCCACCGGCGAGGCTGTCTATAGCTAAGCCGATCCGTTTACTACTCATAATCAAGCCCCAATAGTCGTGCAATCTCCATTATGCAGATATCCAGCCCCTTGGCCTCCCCCTCTTTATCCATATTGGCAACTAACTGCCCCACGGTTTGTGGTTCCAACAGACGCTGTACCTGAGTACACATAGCATCTGTCTCGATATCGCTGCTGATGGCTAAGCCCCGCTGCACACAGCTATCAATCCGCTTGGGTTGATCCTTGGAAACTGCCACCGCCAACGTCGGCACCTTAAGAGCTATCGCCTGCAACAGGGTATCACCACCGCTTAGTACAGCGCCCACTGCGCCATCAAGCAGATTGATAAACTCCATGCTGGAGAGCCGCTCTATGCTCACTACCCCCTCTAACCTAGGTAGGGCTTTAGGATAATTAGGACCAAACACCATGACGCTGGGTATCCCCATCTTTTGATAACAGACCTGCGCTACTTGGGCAAAACGTTCAGCCGCAAGAGTTGCGCCGACATAATGACCGCCAGATCCTGCGCTATAGAGGAGATATCCCTTTGGCTTTAAGTTATATGCTTGCTGCAACTGCTGTTGCAACGCTTTATCGGGTCTTGCGAAGATAGGACCGGTAAAGATGGGCTCGGCCCGTTTGATCAGGTTTAACTTGAAGCGATCGAAACGACTAATATCGCCAATCACAAACTCAGGCTGCACTACCCAATGACTGTCAGTGACCAATGCCCGTACAAGCTTCATGCCTCGAGCACGTTTGCGTTTGTGCTGGCTGATAAAAACCACCTTGGCGCCACTGCGATAAGCATGTTTCAGCTGTGCTTTACGGCCGGCCGCATCAAAGATTACCAGGTCAGGCTTGAGCTCTGAGATCAACTGGTTCACCTCTTTCACTCGCTTGGTGGGAGTGTCGTCAACCAGATGCGTTGGATAGGAGCAATACTTGGCGTAGGGGGCGCGACTGTTAAGCACAAATTCAATCTGTGCTCCGGGCCAACGCTGCATGATCTCGTCGGCCACTATGGTGGAACGCATATATTCACCTATTCCCTCTTCACAGGAGACAGGTACAAATAGAAATTTTGGCGCCACGGACATCGACATTATCCCTAAAATTAAATGGAAAAACCCCATCCTCCCTCATTGCTTCACTCAACTGATGTTTGTCAGCAGATGAGCCTATCAAGCCTGAAGTTTACCATTAATCGGCAGCTCCTTACTATTGACCGGAGTATTGTTGAGGATCGCTCGATTAAGCGCTTTCGCTCGCTGGCAACAGACGATCAAATTGGGCTATTACAGATGCCACCGGGATCATCTCCATCAGATGCGCGCCCTTGGCGCGTGTCCCCCAGGGAACCTCGCCTGGATGTTGCAAGGCGATTACCTCATCATAGACACTGACCACGCTATCCAAACAGGTATAAGGCCCAGTGCGTCCAGGATTGGAATGGGCGTATAGGCCGATCACCGGCGTTCCTTGGGTCACAGCCATATGAGCAGGACCGGTATCCGGCGCCAGGACTATGCTCGCCTGTTTCAAAAGCGCCAAAAGCTGCGTCAGTGAAGTCTTACCCACCTGGTTTTCGATGCGGGCATCGCCATGTTCAATAATGGCCTCGGCAAGCTGATACTCCATAGGAGCGGGGCCGCCGCAAAGCAACACACGATAACCTCTTTCCAGCGCATGGTTGGCTACTTGAGCATAACGTTCGGGCAACCAATTTCGCTCTGCCTTACTGGCGGCAGCGCAAATAATCAGTGCCTTATCCCCATCAGGGATCAACTGACAGGCAAACTCAGTATCAGCGGCGGGCACAGGAATGTCCCACTTAGGCTGAAGATCTGTCACCCCCACAGCCTTAGCGAAGCCCATAAAGCCTTCCAATACATGGGGCGTGGCCAACGGGGCAACCTGCTCATTGGTCACCAACCATTGTCCCTCTTTGGCCCTGGCCCGGTCAAACCCTATGCGCACTTTGGCGGGGATCATCAATGAGGCTATGGTAGCCCGCAGCGCCACCTGCATGTGCAACAGCACATCGAAACGACGCCCCTTGAGCGCCCGCCGCAAATTGAGGTAACTCTTCCAGCCTTGACCTTTGTCAAACACCACAAACTCCACCCCGGGCAGGTGCTTGAGCAGCTGATATTCTATCTTGCCTACCACCCAGGTGATGGCCAGTTGCGGGTACTGGCGCTGAATTGCCTGCACCATGGCAACGGCATGACAAACATCACCAATCGCCGACAGGCGCAGCAAACAGAGAGATTGAATTTTCGCGGGGTCAAAACTCATGGACAGAATCGGCTTCTTGGGTGCAAACCCCAGATCTTAATGTAGAATAGACTCAGGTTCCACGCTTATAACGAACAAATAGCCGATGCAGATTAAAAACACCGCCAAGGGTTGCCTGGCGCTGAGCCTTGCCGCCCCACAAGCCCTGGATGAAACCTGGTTTGACGAGTCTTTTTGGCGGCAACAGCAAGCGATTGTCGGCTCATCCAAGGGGCGTTACACCACTTGGTTTGTCGAGCATGAAAAACAGCAGTGGGTATTGCGCCACTATTGGCGCGGCGGCTTGATGGAAAAGTTCAGCAAAGACGCCTACCTGTTCACCGGCCTCACCAAAACCCGCGCCGTGGCAGAACTGGCGCTCTTGGAGCAACTCTTTGAAGAAGGTTTACCTGTACCCGAGCCCATTGCCGCCAAAGTGGAACGCTTCGGGCTCTGGTACCGGGCCGATATCCTGATCCGTCGCATTCATGGTGCCGAGGATCTGGTGGCTCTGCTGCAAAAACAGGCCATGTCACGCCCACAGTGGCAACAACTCGGCGCCTTGATTGGCCGTTTTCATCAGCGCGGTGTCTACCATGCCGATCTCAACGCCAAAAATATTCTCAGCAGCGACCAGGGCTTTTATCTGATTGATTTTGACCGAGGAGAGCTGCGAACCCCGGCCGATGGCTGGCAACAGGCCAATCTCAGTCGGCTGCTGCGCTCCTTCAACAAGGAAAAACGCAAACAGCCCCAGCTGCAATTTACCGAAGATAACTGGCAGTGGTTGCTGGAAGGCTACCGCGGCTCAGCGAGTGCCTGACAACAAGGCCTGAGCCAACTGCAACTGCTTCTGCAGTGCTCCTCTGTTGCTGCTAACCACTTCCAAGCCGGCTTGGGCGGCGCGGCGTCTCGCATCGCTGTCCTGTAACAGTGCCGCTATGCCACTCGCCAGCGAGGCGGCATCCTCAACTTGCTGTAAGGCCCCGGCACCTTGCAGCAGGTAAGTTATCTCGGCAAAGTCCCAATGATGAGGGCCGACAAATACCGGCAAGCCCAAGGCCGAAGGCTCCAGCGGATTATGCCCGCCATTGGTGATCAGGGTGCCGCCGACAAAGGCCAGATCGCCGCAGGCATATAACCCGAGTAACTCCCCCATGGTATCCCCGAGCAGCACCTGAGTCTCGGCAGCTAGCCCTTGGCCGCTGCTGCGCCGCACATAGGCAAGCCCGGCCTGCTTGATTGCCGTGGCGGCATTATCGAACTGCTCCGGGTGTCTCGGTACCATGATCAACAAGGCCTCTGGCCACAGTGCCAATAGGCGTTTATGGCACTCCAGCATGGCGGCAAATTCCCCTGGATGAACACTGCCGGCAACCCATACCGGGGACGAGGCGCGTCCCCACAACTGCCTTTCGCCCCTGGCCCTGGTTATCTTGTGCTGATCCAACTGCAGGTCGAACTTGAGGCTACCGCAAACACTCAACTTGTCGCTGGCAACGCCGAGAGCGATAAAGCGTTCGGCCTCGGCTTGGGTCTGCACGGCTATCTTATCCAACAGTTGCAACATCGGCAGGCTAAGTCCGGCCCACTTCTGGTATTTGGCGGCCGACTTGGCCGACAACCGGGCATTGGCCAACATGATGCCTACGCCCTGTTTTTTGGCCTGATGCAGTAAGTTGGGCCAGAGTTCAGTTTCCATCACTATCAGGTTCGAAGGCTTGAGCCTGTTAAGAAAACGTCGCACACACCAGGGAAGATCGAACGGCAGGTAACAATGCTGCACTGTGTCACCAAACGCCTTGCGCACCTCACGGGAACCTGTGGGACTGGTGGTCGTTACCGTGACAGATAAGTCAGGGTTGGCTTGCATCAATGCCTTGATCAGCGGCACTGCGGCCAGGGTTTCCCCCATGGAAACAGTATGGATCAACAGGTCTGTCGGTTTGGCCTTGAACAAGCCGAATCGCTCACCCCACCTGCCGCGGTAATCCGGGCTCTTCAATGCCCTAAATGCCAGATACAGCAGTAAGAGTGGCGACAACAGATACAGCAAGAGTGAGTAACGACTAAGGTTCATTGGCGGGATAATTGAGTTTTGCCTGATGGATTGTCACAATGCTAGCATAATACCCGAAGCAGCATAACCAAGAGCCATTCGCCGGATTGCGGATGATGCCGCAACCATTTAGGACTCAGATGAAAACCCGCGATAAAATCATCCAGGCCAGCCTGGAACTCTTCAACGAATACGGCGAACGCTCCATCACCACCAACCATATCGCGGCTCATCTGGGAATAAGCCCGGGCAATCTCTATTACCACTTCCGCAACAAGGAAGATATTATTCGTTGTATCTTCGACCAGTATGAAAATCATCTGGAACTGGGGTTTCAGCCCTATGAAGACAGGCAAGTCGATGTCGAGTTGTTGATTGGCTATTTCGATGCCATGTTCTATACCCTGTGGCAATTTCGCTTTATGTACGCCAACCTGGCCGACATCCTCAGCCGCGATGAGGCCTTGAAAAAGCGCTATCTGGAAGCCCAACAAAAGGTGTTGACCCGCTCTAGCCACGTACTTCAACAGTTGTGTCAGGATGGCTTTCTGCAGCTGGAGCAAGACAAGATCTCCAGCCTGGCCGATACCATCAAGATGATAGTCAGCTTCTGGATCAGCTATCAGCTGACCCAATCCAGCATAGCCAATATCACCAAGTCTTCACTCTATGAAGGCCTGCTCAGGGTGCTGATGATCTTCAAGGCCTACGCCACCCCCAGTTCCACCTCGACCTTCGAGCGTCTGGAGCAACACTACCAAAATTTGGCCCACCAGCAAGACTAGCTCACCGTCTTGGGCATCTGACATTCAGGTGCCTTGCTCTCTCAGCTTCCTTAGTTTTTCTCATCTGAAACAAGCACTAGCCCTAATCTGATTTATCCCTGACGGCCCAGCTCAAAAAAGAGTGTTGAGCCATTGGCTTTAGGGTTAAAATGCCACCACTCCAATAAACAGAATAATCCAATCAAGGAGACTTAAGGTGGCATCTACCTCATTCTACGATCAGATCAACCAACAGCTTGCCGACGTCAAGGCCGAAGGTCTGTACAAGAGCGAACGTGTAATAGTTTCTCCACAGCAACCAGCCATTCGCGTCAACGAAGCAGAAGTTATCAACTTCTGCGCCAACAACTACCTGGGTCTGGCCAATCACCCTGAATTGATCAAGGCGGCACAGGCCGGGTTGGCAGACCATGGCTTCGGCATGGCCTCGGTACGTTTTATTTGCGGAACCCAGGATATTCACAAGCAACTGGAAGCCAATCTGTCCGAATTTCTCGGCATGGAAGATACCATCCTCTACTCCTCCTGCTTCGATGCCAACACAGGTCTATTTGAAACCCTGTTAGGCCCGGAAGATGCCATAGTGTCAGATGCCCTGAACCATGCTTCTATCATTGACGGTGTTCGCCTGTGTAAGGCCAAGCGTTTTCGCTACGCCAACAATGATATGGCCGACCTGGAAACCCAACTGATCGCCGCCCGCGATGCCGGTGCCCGCCATATCTTGATAGCGACAGATGGGGTGTTTTCCATGGATGGGGTTATTGCCAACCTCAAGGGTATCTGTGACCTCGCCGACCAATACGGCGCCCTGGTCATGGTCGATGACTCCCACGCCGTTGGCTTTATCGGCCAGAACGGCCGCGGCACCCACGAATATTGCGATGTGATGGGTCGCGTTGACATCATCACGGGCACCCTGGGTAAGGCGCTGGGCGGCGCTTCCGGCGGCTTCACCGCGGCCCGCAAAGAAGTGGTCGATTGGCTGCGTCAGCGCTCACGTCCTTACCTGTTCTCCAACTCACTGGCACCTTCTATCGTCAGCGCCTCGATTCGGGTGCTGGAGATGCTCAAAGAGGGCCAGGAACTACGCGAAGCGGTATGGGAAAACAGCCGTTATTTCCGTGAAAAAATGGCTGCAGCCGGATTCACCCTGGCCGGAGCAGACCACGCCATAGTGCCGGTCATGCTGGGTGATGCCAAGTTGGCCAGTGACTTCGCCAACCGCCTGCTGCAGGAAAATATCTATGTTATTGGCTTCTCCTTCCCGGTAGTACCCAAGGGACAGGCCCGTATCCGTACCCAGATGTCGGCGGCTCACAGCCGTGAACAGCTGGACAAGGCCATCGAAGCCTTCACCCGAATCGGCAAGGAGATGGGTATCATCTGATACCTATCCCATGGAGTAACATGATGAAAGCACTGAGCAAACTCAAGCCTGAACAAGGCATCTGGATGGTAGACGCACCCAAGCCGGAAATGGGCCATAACGATCTGCTGATCAAGATCCGCAAGACCGCCATCTGTGGTACCGATGTGCATATCTACAACTGGGATGAGTGGTCACAAAAGACTATCCCTGTTCCTATGGTTGTCGGCCATGAATATGTCGGCGAAGTGGTGGACATGGGCCAGGAAGTGCGTGGCTTCAATATTGGTGACCGGGTGTCAGGCGAAGGCCATATCACCTGTGGTCACTGCCGTAATTGCCGTGGTGGCCGTACCCATTTGTGCCGTAACACTGTGGGGGTTGGGGTCAACCGCGAAGGTGCCTTCGCCGAATATCTGGTAATCCCGGCCTTCAACGCCTTCAAGATCCCCGATGATATCAGCGACGAGCTGGCTGCTATCTTTGACCCCTTCGGCAATGCGGTACACACTGCGCTATCTTTCGATCTCGTCGGTGAAGATGTGCTGATCACCGGAGCAGGTCCCATAGGCATTATGGCCGCCGCCGTTTGCCGCCATGTGGGTGCACGCCACGTGGTCGTTACTGATGTCAACGAGTACCGTCTGGAGCTGGCACGTAAGCTGGGGGCTACCCGAGCCGTCAATGTGGCCAAAGAAAAACTCGAAGATGTGATGAGCGAGCTCGGCATGACAGAGGGCTTCGATGTCGGCCTGGAAATGTCCGGTGTACCGTCTGCCTTCCACTCCATGCTGGATACCATGAACCACGGTGGCAAAATTGCCATGTTGGGGATCCCGGGTGGCGATATGGCGATAGACTGGAGCAAGGTCATCTTCAAGGGGTTGGTGATAAAGGGCATCTATGGCCGGGAAATGTTTGAAACCTGGTACAAGATGGCCAGTTTGATCCAGTCCGGATTGGATATTGCACCTATTATCACCCACCATTACAAGGTGGATGACTTCCAGCAGGGTTTCGATGCCATGCGTTCGGGTCAATCCGGCAAGGTCATTCTCAGCTGGGATTGATCCTCAAACAGGGCGCTGTACTCATGCAGCGCCCTGATGCACACTGTTAATAAGCACTACCTCTTTTACAGGCAAACTATGTCCAGTTACCAACACCTTTCTGTCGTTCAACTCCAGCAAATGATGGCCGAAGATGCCGAGCTGCAGATAGTCGATATTCGCGATCCTGCCAGTTTCGAGACGGCCCATATTCCCGGCGCCATTCGCCTCGGCAATGACAATCTGGCCGACTATCTCAGGGACGCCGATATGGATAAGCCCTTGGTTGTCTGCTGTTATCATGGCATCAGTAGCCAAAGTGCCGCGGAATATCTGCAACATCAAGGATTCGATGAGGTCTACAGCCTGGATGGCGGTTTCGCTGCCTGGCCGAGGGACTGAGACATGGAAATCGGCCGCCTCCCCAACGAACGCGCCGCTCAGGCGCTGGTAGACTACCTCAAGGGTGAAGGGATCCCCTGTCGCATCATGCATCTGGAACAGGGAGTGGCTATCCATGTCATCAAGGACACCGACCAAGCACAGGGGCGCAAAGCGTTTCTCGACTTTGTTCAGGATCCGTTAAACCCCAAATATCTGCAGGCTTCCTGGGACCATGGCGACAACCGCATCCGCTTTGACTATGGCGCACCATCACTGCAACTGCTGAGTCAATTTATTACCGGCGCCGGGCCGCTAACGCTGGTCATTCTGCTGGTCTGCATAGCTATCTTCGCAGCCATGAACCTGGGTTACGGCAATCAGGTTTTCGAAGCCCTGGCCTTCTTTGGCGCCACTTCAGATGCCGGTTTCAGCCAATTCTGGCGCTTGTTTACTCCGAGCCTGCTGCACTTCTCGGCGCTGCATATCACCTTTAACCTACTCTGGTGGTGGGTCTTGGGTGGCAAGATAGAAAACCGTATCGGCATTGCGCCGCTGCTGACGCTACTGCTGGTCGCCGGCACATTGCCCAATCTAGTGCAGTACTACCTCAGTGGCCCCAACTTCGGCGGTCTTTCCGGGGTTGTGTATGGCCTGGTGGGTTATACCTGGATCAGCGGCCGCATGAGCCCAGAGAAAGGCATAGGCCTGCCACCTGCCATGATGGGCTTTATGCTGTTGTGGCTGGTGCTTGGCTTTATGGATATGTTTGGCCTGTCGATAGCCAACGGCGCACATCTAGGTGGGCTCTTGGTCGGTCTGACCCAAGGCTGGCTCGACAACCGCAGGAAAAGATAATCCTATGTAGCTCGGCTTTGTAGACGCCAAAGTCATTCTGCACAGCAAGCAACAGTAAAAAGAGGGAGCTCAGGCTCCCTCTTGAATAGGAGCTAAGTAACTTGGACGGGCTTAGGCCAGCTCCAACACCTTGGTCACCAGCTTTTCAATGCCGCTATTGGCCTCGGCAATGGAACCTGCCAGCATATAAGCCGGGGTGCTGACAATCTTGCGCTCACTGTCGACCACAATTTCATCTACCTTGGCATTTTGATGTTCACCGCCCATGGCAGTAAAGGCCGCTGCGGTTTCGGCGTCCGTCCCTATGGTGCCTTTGGCCCCCTTACCATAGAGGCCCGGGATCATCACAGGTGCAATACAGATAAAGCCCACCACCTTACCAGCGTTGATAAAACGGCTGATAAATTCACGCACCGGGGCGGCGATCTCACTATTGCTGCCATTTACGGCAAAGTTACAGAGGTTTTTGGCAGCTCCGAAGCCACCGGGAATGATCAGACCGTCGAAATCGGCCAGATTCAACTCGGACGTCGCCTTGATATCACCACGGGCAATTCGAGCTGCTTCTTCCAGCACGTTACGCTGCTCAGTCTCCACGACTTCACCCTTGAGGTGATTGACCACATGCATTTGAGGAATATCGGGGGCAAAACATTGGTACGCTGCGCCGGAGCGAGACAGGGACAGCAGGGTCAACACTGCCTCGTGAATTTCACTGCCGTCGAAGACACCACAACCACTGAGAAGAACTGCAATTTTTTTCATTAAAAAATCCCTCTTATGTCATTTAGGTTTAACAAACCAATTACAAACTGGTTGATCTGATTAAAAAACATGCTAACTTAATTCATCGTCTCTGCTAAGAGGCGATTTTTACTGCTACCAAGGTGCAAATCTGGAAAAGGAATTTAAAAAATCCACAACCGATAAGATTTGGTAAAACTTTTACCTGACTCACAAAAAAACAAATAACAAATAAATATCAACAAGTTATAAAAACAACTTCGAGTTGTTCTCTACAGCATTTCTCTATGTTGATTTTTTCACTCACAGACTTATCCACAGGCTGAGGGTGATTTTGTCATGGCCGAAAATGCCTTGGTATGGCATGCTTAGCAGCACTTAAGACAGCTTAGATTGAAACAAAACTATGCCAACAATAGCAGAAAACCCCCTCGTCCTTGTGGATGGTTCTTCCTACCTCTATCGGGCCTACTATGCGCCGCCTCACCTGACCAACTCCAAGGGTGAAGCAACCGGGGCGGTTTACGGCGTAGTCAACATGTTGCGCAGCTTGCTGGGTAAATACAAGCCACAGCAAATGGCGGTTGTGTTTGATGCCAAAGGCCCCACATTTCGTAACGATATGTATGCAGAGTATAAGGCTCACAGACCTCCAATGCCTGATGATCTACGTAGTCAGATAGCGCCTCTGCATGCCATCATCGAAGCCCTGGGTCTACCACTCCTGTGTATTCCCGGCGTAGAAGCCGATGACGTGATAGGCACTCTGGCCTCACGGGCCAGCAAAGAAGGACGTGCCATTCTGATCAGCACAGGCGATAAGGATATGGCTCAACTGGTGGATGACAATGTCACCCTGATCAACACAATGACAGACACCATAATGGGGCCCGAAGAGGTCACCAACAAGTTTGGTGTCGGCCCCGAGCTTATCATCGATCTGCTAGCACTGATGGGCGACAAGGCCGATAACATCCCGGGACTGCCTGGTGTGGGTGAGAAAACCGCGTTGGCCATGCTGATGGGCGCCGGAGGAGTCGCCAAGCTGTTGCAGCAACCGGATTGCGTCACAGCTCTTGGCTTCCGGGGTGCCAAGACCATGGCCAAGAAAATCATCGATAATGCCGAGATGCTACAGCTCTCTTACGATCTGGCGACTATCAAGACAGATTGTGATCTTGATCTGGACTGGCACCAACTCAATATTACGGCCCCCAATAAAGACCAACTGACACAGCTTTATGGTGAGATGGAGTTCAAACGTTGGTTGGCAGAAGTTCTGGATAACAAGATGCCGCATCCGTTAGCGGTCAATACTGCAACGGCTGAAACCCAGGAAGAAACTCCACCCCAACTCGCCATAGAGACAGAATACGAAACCATACTGACCGAAGCCGCCCTGGAAAAATGGCTGAAAAAACTGGTCAAGGCTGAACTAATGGCGATAGATACCGAGACCACCAGCCTCAATTATATGGATGCCGAGCTGGTGGGTCTGTCTTTTGCAGTCAAAGCCGGAGAGGCGGCCTACCTACCTCTGGGGCACGATTACCCGGAAGCCCCTGAGCAACTGCCCCGGGAAAAGGTATTGGCCAAGCTCAAACCGATACTTGAAAACCCTGAGATAAAAAAGGTCGGTCAAAATCTAAAATATGATATCAGTATTCTGGCCAATGCCGGTATCAAGCTGACCGGTGTTGCCTTCGATACCATGCTCGAATCCTATGTCTTCAACTCAGTGGCATCCAGGCACGACATGGACGGGCTGGCACTCAAGTACCTGGGGCACAAATGTGTCAGTTTCGAAGAGATCGCCGGTAAAGGCGCCAAGCAGCAGACATTCAACCGGATCCCTTTGGAAACGGCATCACCCTATGCCGCCGAAGATGCCGATATTACCCTTAGGCTGCATCAACACCTATGGCCCAGGCTCGAGCGGGAACAAGAGTTAGCCAATGTTTTCACTGAACTTGAGTTGCCGCTTATTCAGGTATTGTCACAGATGGAACGCGACGGCGTGCTGATCGACAGTATGCAACTGTCGCAACAAAGTGATGAGCTGGCGCAAAAAATAGATGCGTTGGAGCAAAAAGCCTATGAGATCGCCGGAGAGAAATTTAACCTCAGCTCCCCCAAACAACTGCAGGCACTATTCTTCGAAAAGCTGGGTTATCCGGTGATCAAGAAAACGCCGAAAGGCGCCCCCTCCACCGCCGAGGAGGTATTGATAGAGTTGGCGCTGGATTATCCATTGCCAAAGATTATTCTCGAACATCGCAGCCTGACCAAGCTCAAGAGCACCTATACAGATAAGTTACCGCTGATGATCAATGGCAAAACCGGCCGGGTGCATACCAGCTACCATCAAGCCAACGCTGCCACCGGCCGTTTGTCATCCAGCGACCCTAACCTACAGAATATTCCTATCCGCACCGAAGAGGGGCGTAGAATTCGTCAAGCCTTTATCGCACCTTCAGGACGCAAGATTCTGGCCGCCGACTATTCACAAATTGAGCTCAGGATCATGGCTCACCTATCCCAGGATGCCGGCCTGCTGGCGGCATTCGCCGAGGGTAAAGATATTCACAGAGCAACAGCGGCTGAAGTCTTTGATGTGGCGTTTGAAACTGTCACCCCAGAACAGCGTCGCCGCGCCAAGGCGGTAAACTTCGGTCTGATTTATGGCATGTCGGCCTTTGGCTTGGCGCGCCAACTGGATATTCCTCGCACTGAAGCACAAAGCTATATGGATACCTACTTCAAGCGTTATCCCGGCGTGCTCAAGTATATGGAAGAGACCCGGGCACTCGCCGCCGAGCAAGGTTATGTCTCCACACTCTTTGGTCGGCGCCTGTATCTACCGGAAATCCGCGACCGCAACGCCATGCGGCGTCAAGCTGCGGAACGGGCGGCTATCAACGCTCCGATGCAGGGAACAGCAGCCGATATCATCAAAAAAGCGATGATCAAAGTTGCCGACTGGATAGCCTCTGACACTAAGGGGGAAATCACCATGATCATGCAAGTTCACGATGAATTGGTGTTTGAGGTTGATGAAACGAAAGCCGAAGAGTTGCAACAACAGATCTGCAAACTCATGGCTGAAGCGGCTACCCTGGATGTCCCTTTGCTAGCCGAAGCGGGCCTGGGTGATAGCTGGGATCAGGCACACTGATAACCCACCTACTTCATCAAGAGCCATCCTTCGGGGTAATGCCGATCAGTTAAGACAGATCGCTTGACGATCTCACTGAAAGGATCAAAATCCGATGACCTCATGTCATCGGATTTTTTTATGCAACTTTCAGAAGCTTTGGCGCGTACTCATATCAATCGTCTTACCGAATTCACCTGTCTGGCCGATGTGCTTGAGCCTGAGTTAATTCAGTCGTGCCTTGATTCACATGGTGTTGCCAGTTTAAGGCGACGTAAGTTACCTATGGATGCCATGATTTGGGCGGTGATTGGTATGGCTCTATTCAGAGGCGAGTCCGTCCGCTCTCTCATCAATAAGCTTGATATCGTCTTACCTCAAGAGGTGGATTACGTTGCGCGCAGTGCTGTCACTCAAGCGCGCAAGCGGCTGGGCTCTGACGTTGTTCAGGATGTGTTTAAGCGAAGTGCCAAGACCTGGCATGAGAGAGCTGAGCATCCGCATTGGTGTGGGCTCAACCTCTATGGGGTCGATGGTGTCGTGTGGCGAACACCTGATAGTGAGCAAAACAATCAGGCTTTTGCCAAAACTGCCAACGCTTCTGGTGATGCTGCCTATCCTCAAATTCGCATGGTTTGCATGATGGAGTTAAGCAGTCACTTGGTATTGAACAG
>NZ_JBKORF010000037.1:0-14029 GCF_047314685.1 Shewanella sp. BJSY2023SW001 | reverse complement strand
AAGGGGATGAAGTGGTTGATGCCATGCTTCCAGGAAAATCTTCTAAGCTTCAGGTTAGTAGAAATCGTACCCCAAACCGACACAGGTGGTCGGGTAGAGAATACCAAGGCGCTTGAGAGAACTCGGCTGAAGGAACTAGGCAAAATGGTACCGTAACTTCGGGAGAAGGTACGCTGCCGGCGGTGAAGACCTCGCGTCGTAAGCTGCTGGCAGTCGCAGATACCAGGTGGCTGCAACTGTTTATCAAAAACACAGCACTGTGCAAAATCGCAAGATGACGTATACGGTGTGACGCCTGCCCGGTGCCGGAAGGTTAATTGATTGGGTTATCTTCGGAGAAGCTCATGATCGAAGCCCCGGTAAACGGCGGCCGTAACTATAACGGTCCTAAGGTAGCGAAATTCCTTGTCGGGTAAGTTCCGACCTGCACGAATGGCGTAATGATGGCCACGCTGTCTCCAGCCGAGACTCAGTGAAGTTGAAATTGCGGTGAAGATGCCGTATACCCGCGGCTAGACGGAAAGACCCCGTGAACCTTTACTATAGCTTGGCACTGAACATTGACCCTACATGTGTAGGATAGGTGGGAGACTTTGAAGCGAGAACGCCAGTTCTTGTGGAGTCAACCTTGAAATACCACCCTTGTAGTGTTGATGTTCTAACCTTGGTCCCTTATCGGGATTAGGGACAGTGCCTGGTGGGTAGTTTGACTGGGGCGGTCTCCTCCCAAAGAGTAACGGAGGAGCACGAAGGTTGGCTAAGTACGGTCGGACATCGTACGGTTAGTGCAATGGCATAAGCCAGCTTAACTGCGAGACAGACACGTCGAGCAGATGCGAAAGCAGGTCATAGTGATCCGGTGGTTCTGAATGGAAGGGCCATCGCTCAACGGATAAAAGGTACTCCGGGGATAACAGGCTGATACCGCCCAAGAGTTCATATCGACGGCGGTGTTTGGCACCTCGATGTCGGCTCATCACATCCTGGGGCTGAAGTCGGTCCCAAGGGTATGGCTGTTCGCCATTTAAAGTGGTACGCGAGCTGGGTTCAGAACGTCGTGAGACAGTTCGGTCCCTATCTGCCGTGGGCGTTGGATGATTGAGGGGAGCTGCTCCTAGTACGAGAGGACCGGAGTGGACGAACCGCTGGTGTTCGGGTTGTCATGCCAATGGCATTGCCCGGTAGCTACGTTCGGAATCGATAACCGCTGAAAGCATCTAAGCGGGAAGCGAGCCCCAAGATGAGTCATCCCTAGGTCCTAGAGACCTCTGAAGAGCCGTTCGAGACCAGGACGTTGATAGGCAGGGTGTGTAAGCGTTGCGAGGCGTTGAGCTAACCTGTACTAATGACTCGAGAGGCTTAACCATACAACCCAGATGGGTTTTACGGACTTGAAGAAGTTAGATACTTGATTGAAGTTTGAACTCAAGCTCTGAAAAGAGCACAGCTTTCTGAATTGAAGAACAAAGGTTAATGACGCAGGTGATTGTTTGGCTGATAAAGCTGGAGCAATACCGTCAGACGGAGAATTAACCAGTAAGAATATGTCTGGTGACAATAGCATTGTGGTCCCACCTGATCCCATCCCGAACTCAGAAGTGAAACGCAATCGCGCCGATGGTAGTGTGGGGTCTCCCCATGTGAGAGTAGGTCATCGCCAGACGCCTAACAAACAAAAAAGCCCTAGCTGAATGCTAGGGCTTTTTTGTTTGTCTCGCTTCCAGCGAGCACGACTTAACATGCAGCCCAAAGCTGCTGGCGCAGTGTGTGCCCCTCAGCTCGCAGCCAAGCTGCTTCGCGCTACAGCCATCTATCAAGCTGTGCTTGCTATTCATCCTGCTGTTACTTAACTTATATGCAGTTTTTGCCAAAGGGATCTTTGAATGAAGTTAGAGATGATTTGTACCGGAGAGGAAGTATTGTCCGGTCAGATAATAGATACCAATGCCGCCTGGTTTGCCAATGTGATGATGGAGCATGGGGTTGAGGTGCAGCGCAGGGTCACAGTGGGGGATAGACTCGAAGATCTGATTGCTGTGTTTCAGGAGCGTAGTCTCCATGCCGATATCATTCTGGTTAATGGTGGTTTGGGACCAACCAGCGATGATCTCTCGGCTGAAGCCATGGCTAAAGCCAAGGGTGAGCCTCTGGTTGAGAACGCCGAATGGCGTGCCAAGATGGAGGCCTGGTTCAGCCGTAACAACAGAGAGATGCCGGCGAGTAATCTGAAACAGGCTTTGCTGCCTGAGTCTGCCGTCATGGTGGATAATCCGGTTGGCACGGCCTGTGGCTTTAGAGTCAAACTCAATCGTGCCTGGCTCTATTTCACTCCCGGGGTGCCATTTGAGCTGAAACATATGGTTGAGGAGCAGTTTCTGCCCTTTATCAAACAGGAGTTCGGCCTGGATGCAAAAGTCGCATTGAACAAGCTGTTGACCCTGGGCCATGGCGAATCGACGCTGGCCGATAAGCTGGAAGCATTGGAGTTGCCAGCAGGGATCACCATAGGTTATCGCTCCTCTATGCCACATATAGAGATCAAGTTGTTTGCCCGCGGTGATAAGGCCATTGCTCTGTTGCCCCGAGTCACCAATCATGTGCGACAGGTTTTGGGCACTGCGGTTGTTGCCGAAAATCGCGCGACACTGGCGGAAGAGATCCATCACAGGTTGTTGAATTCAGGTCTAAGTCTTAGTCTGGCCGAGTCCTGTACCGGAGGTATGTTGACCAGCCAATTGGTGGCTTTCCCTGGCAGTTCTTCCTATTTGCATCAGGGGTTGGTGACCTACAGCAATGAAAGCAAGGTGCGGATTCTTGGGGTTCAACCTTCAACACTGGATGACCATGGCGCTGTGTCGATTGCCACCGTTGAGGAGATGGCGATGGGGGCCAGGGCGATACTGGATAGCGACTATGCTCTGGCCACCAGTGGTATTGCCGGTCCTGACGGCGGCACGGAGGAGAAGCCTGTCGGTACGGTCGCTATAGCCTTGGCGACCAAAGGCGGTTGTTACAGCCAGATGATTCAGCTGCCAAGACGTTCTCGAGAACTGGTTCGCAGTCTCAGCAGCGCAGTAGCCTATGACATGCTGCGCCGCGAGTTGTTGGGCGAGGCGGTTATTGTTGACTACTCATCTATTGGTCGATTTGCCAAATAGTCAAAGGCAGCAATAGGTTAAATAAAAATACGCAGCCAAGGCTGCGTATTTTTTGTGCGCTGAATATCGATTATTTAAACTCTAGTACCAGCTTGCCTGGTTTAACCTGAAGGCTCTTGGTCATATCGGCCAGTCTCGCTTGGTTGCTGTCCTGGGTGTCCAGAACATAAACCGGCTGACTTTCGAGGAAGTTGCGGATAAAGCCCATCAACTGCGGGGCAATACCCTGTAAAGCCCGCTGAATATCCTTGGGATTGGACTCGACAGAGGTCAATTCCAGACCACGAAGATAGACGCCATGGGTTTGGTTGTCATACCAAGGCTTGGCCTCAAACTCTGTTGTCAGGCTGGCACGCAAGGGAAACAGCGGCGTTCTGAGTATCAGCTCAGAGGTGGCTTTCACCGCCATGGTATCCGGCTTGTGCCCCAATTTGACAGTTACCCTATTCAACTGGATCTCTGTTGCCAGTGGCCCCTGGGTGTCTTGCATATCCAGTTGCAGCTCTTTATTCAGATAGGATTCCAGCTGTCCTTCGCTGATGCTGTATTGGCTGACACAGCCGCCCAACATCAGCATCAACCACAGAGACAGTATTAGGTGCAGCCTCACCCTGTATTCCTCATGCCCGCCGCGACACCGGCTATGGTCAGCATCAGCGCCAGTTGCAATTGTTCCGAGGTTTCCTGTTCCTTGCGACTTCGGGCCAACAGCTCGGCCTGCAGGAAGTTGAGCGGGTCGATATAGGGGTTGCGAAGCCGCACCGACTCCCGGTTCCAAGGAGTATGCGACATCAGGCTGTCAGAGCGGGTCAGTTCGAGTACTGCCTGGATCCCCTGTTGTAGTCTCTCCCTGAGGGCCTCACCCAAGTGACGCAGTTCTTTAGGCACCAGGCAGGTGTCGTAATAGCGGGCGAGGTTGGGTTCTGCCTTGGCATACACCATTTCCAGCATGGAGATACGGGTGTTGAAGAAGGGCCACTGGCGTTCCATCTCCTGTAGCAAAGAGAGTTCTCCTCGCTTGGCCGCGGCTTCAAGAGCCTCACCGGCACCGAGCCAGGCCGGCAGCATCAAACGGTTCTGTGACCAGGCGAATATCCAGGGAATGGCGCGCAGGCTTTCGATACCGCCATCCACCCGGCGTTTGGCCGGTCGGCTGCCGAGTGGCAGTTTACCCAGCTCTACTTCAGGCGTTGCGGCTCTGAAATAGGCAACAAAGTCAGCTTCTTCCCTGACGATGCTGCGGTAGGCCAGTACAGATTCATCGGCCAGTCGCTGCATGCATTGCCGCCACTCCTGTTTGGGCTCGGGAGGCGGAAGCAAAGTGGCCTCCATCACCGCCGAGGTGTAAAGCGCCAGTGACTGCACCGCCAACTTGGGGAGGCCGAATTTGAAGCGGATCATCTCTCCCTGCTCTGTCACCCGGATCCGTCCGTCAACTGAGCCCGGAGGCTGTGACAGAATCGCCTGGTGAGCAGGGCCGCCGCCACGACCGATAGTACCGCCACGGCCGTGGAACAGAGTCAGTTTGACGCCGGCCTTCTTACACACAGCAACCAGTTGTTCCTGCGCCCGGTATTGTGCCCAGGCCGCGGCCATGACTCCGGCATCCTTGGCCGAATCCGAATAACCAATCATTACTTCCTGCATGCCTTTGGTGTAACCCAGATACCAATCGATATCGAGCAGGGCTGAGATGCAATCGGCGGCATTATTGAGGTCGTCCAGGGTCTCAAACAGCGGCACTACCCGCATGGGATAGCGGCAGCCGGTTTCCTTGAGCAGCAAGAGTACCGCCAACACGTCGGATGGTTGGCTGGCCATGGATATCACATAGGAGCCCAGTGCTTGTTGAGGCTGAGTGGCTATCAAGCGGCAGGTTGCCAGTACCTCGGCCACCTCGTCTGATGGCTGCCAGTTTACCGGGATCAAGGGTCTACGATTGGCCAGTTCTCTGAGCAGGAAGGCCTGCTTTTCTGTCTCATCCCAATGGTTGAAGTCACCCATGCCCAGGTAGCGGGTAAGCTCGGCAATGGCATTGGCGTGGCGCTCTGCATCTTGGCGGATATCCAACCTCAGCATATGAATGCCGAAGCAGGCCAAGCGGCGCAGCATATCCAGCAGCAAGCCGTTGGCTATCAGGCTCATGCCGCAATCACACAAGCTTTGATACAGCATCAGCAGTGGTTTTTTCAGGTCGTCCTGATGCCAGATGATGCTATGGTTGTCGACCTCGGGCTGATGACCTTCGAGGCGGGCATTGAGATAGTCTATGGTGTTGCGCAGCTTTTGGCGCAGATCTCTGAGCACGTCACGATAAGGTTCGCAGCTGCCGTTGGTATACTGGCTCAGCTCCTCGTTGGCTTCTTCCATGGACAATTCGCCAACCAGAGAGACGATATCTTTGAGATAGAGTCTGGCGGCGGCATGGCGGTTACGATCCAATACTTCCTGAGTGACCTTGGCGGTAACAAAGGGGTTGCCGTCACGGTCGCCCCCCATCCAGCTGGAGAATCGCACCGGAGCGATATCAATCGGTAGTTGGCTGCCGGTGCGTTCTTCTACCTGGTCGTTGAGCTGGCGTAAAAAGTCGGGAATCGCCTGCCACAGTGAGGTTTCGATAGTCGCCAAACCCCAGCGGGCTTCATCCACCGGCGTTGGGCGTTCGCGGCGGATCTCATTGGTATGCCAAATCTGGGCAATTAGCTGCCGCAGTCGCAGATTGATCTGTTTAAACTCGCGCTCGCTGAGCTGATCGTTTTCCAGTGCCGTCAGACAATCGACCACAGATGAGTACTTCTGGATCAGAGTGCGGCGGGATATCTCGGTCGGGTGTGCCGTCAGTACCAGATCTATGTTCATCTCCCTGAGACAGGACAGCATTTGCTTCTGATCTATGGGGCCGTTGAGCATGCGTCCGAGCAGTTGCTCCACGGGATCCGGTACACACACCAGCTCATCACAGTTGCGGCTGATGGTATGAAATTGCTCGGCGATATTCGCCAGGTTGAGAAATTGGTTAAAAGCTTTGGTGACCGGCACCAGTTCGTCATCGGGCAAGGCCGTCAGCAGTTCCAACATCTGCTGGCGGGCGCTTTCGTCACCCTGACGGGAACTCTTGGCCAGTTGGCGGATCTGCTCCACCTTATCGAGAAATGGCTCCCCCAGATCGGATCGCATGGTGTCGCCGAGGATCTGCCCAAGCATACTGACGTTGGATCTTAAGGATGCATACATATCTGCCATCGTGTTGATTGCTCCAAAGAATAGTGAGAAAGAGTCGTCGTTTCGGGCGGACTTGAGTAGAGCACAATAACCAGCACTGTGCCCTGTGGTCAATACGCTGAGGTATTTGCCTCGCGTTGTTTCCAGCGGCTGTGGGCTGGATCATTATTTTATACAGGCATGATAAATAAGCTGTTTCAGCAAATTTATCGTGGGTTTGATCTGCGCCGTATCCAAATATTCATCGGGTTGATGAGCCTGCTCTATGCTGCCGGGTCCCAATACCAGAGTGTGGCACCCCAGTTGCCGAATATAAGGCGCCTCGGTGGCATAGTTCACCACTTGCGGTGCCTGCCCCGTCAGGCTGGCGACCAGTTGGCTCCAGGGAGAGTCTCTATCATCGGCAAAGGGCTCTGAGCCGGGATAGAGTTCGCTGATGGAAACCGCCCCCGGGAATTGCTCGCAGACCGGCTGTAAATACTGCTGCAGCATGAGTTGCAGATCGGTCAAAGCCAACCCGGGAAGTGGGCGGATATCCAGATGCAGATCACAGCAGCCACAGATACGGTTGGCGGCATCGCCGCCGTGGACATGGCCAAAGTTCATGGTTGGGTAAGGCACACTGAAGGCGTTTTCGCGATAGTGTTCACTCAAATGCTGCTTGAGTTTAAGTAGTCGGCCTATGATCAGATGCATCACTTCTATGGCATTGAGTCCCTTGGCCGGATCCGACGAGTGGCCGCTGCGGCCCGTTACCCGAATGCCTTGAGCCATGTGCCCCTTATGCATATAAACCGGCCGCAGGCTGGTGGGTTCGCCTATGATGGCAAATTCAGGCTTGATTGCAGCGTTGGCGGCAAAGGCCTTGGCCCCATTCATTGTGGTTTCTTCATCGGCACTGGCGAGAATATAAAGAGGCCGCTTCATTTGTGTCAGCGGCAGTTGTTTCAAGGCCTCCAATATCAAGGCAAAGAAACCTTTCATGTCACAAGTTCCCAAGCCATACCAAAGATTATCTTTTTCGGTTAGCCGAAAGGGATCATGCTGCCAACGGCCTTCATCGAACGGCACTGTGTCTGTGTGCCCGGCCAGCAGTAGGCCACCTTGGCCAGTACCCAGGCTGGCCAGCAGGTTATGTTTGTTGCGACTGCCGGGCACCGGCTGGCGGCGGCACTCCAACCCCAAATCGCTAAACCAGTTGGCCAGCAAGTCGATAACGGCAGCATTGGATTGATCTTGCTCGGGCTCCAGGGCACTGATGGAGGGCGAGGCGATAAGCGCACTGAAGCTTTCTGTGAGTTCCGGCAGTTTTTTCATGACTATCCTGCAAAACATTAAAAATAACTATTCATATATATTGCATAAATAAATTGCTGTGTTAGTCTAGCAAACAGCTAAAGCCAGTGTCATCTTTCATGGTGACTAAATTCAGTGAGACTAAGTATGTTGAGTTCGACCTTGAGCTTGATTCAGACCCAAAACTGCAATAACTCCCTGCGACGATAAACTTGTCATTAGGCGTTGAGCCACGGGCTTTCGTTGTGCCCTTCCTTTTTTGATTAGCTTTAAGAATTAGAAACCATGAAAAATATCGCCATTATAGGGGCCAGTGGATATACAGGTGCCCAGTTAACCGCCCTGATCCAAGCCGAGCCAGAGTTAAGCATTCAAGGGTTGTATGTCTCTGAAAATAGTCTGGATAAGGGCAAAAGCCTGGCCGAGCTTTATCCTATTTATCAACATATCTCTGCAGTGTTGCAGCCGTTAACGCCAGAGGCCAAACAGCAGATAGTGGCGCAGGCCGACGCCGTGGCGCTGGCGACCGAACATTCGGTAAGCCTGGAATTGGCGGCCTGGTTTTATGCCCAGGGGCTGGCGGTATTTGATTTGAGCGGTGCTTATCGTTTCAGCGACGCGGCCAATTATCCCAAGTGGTATGGCTTTGAGCATAACCAAGCCGAAGTATTGGCACAGGCGGTTTATGGTCTGGCCGAGTGGAATGCCGAGGCGATTGCCAACAGCAAGATGATTGCGGTTCCCGGTTGTTATCCCACTGCATCCCTGTTGGCACTTAAGCCGCTCAAGTCACTGATGACTGATGCCTTCCCCGTTATCAATGCCGTTAGCGGTGTGACCGGAGCCGGACGCAAGGCGCAGCTGCATACCAGTTTCTGTGAAGTGAGTTTAACGCCCTACGGTGTGCTTGGTCACAGGCATCAGCCCGAAATCGCCAGCCAACTGGGGCAGGAAGTGATTTTTACTCCGCACCTTGGCAACTTCAAACGCGGCATTCTCGCCACTATTACGCTGCAGCTCAAGCCGGGTACCAAGGCAGAGGACGTTGCCGAGGCTTACAGCATCTACCATGGCTCGAGCATAGTCAGCGTAAAGCAGAACCAATTCCCTAAGGTGGATGACGTGGTACATACGGGCAATTGTCATCTGGGATGGAAGTTTGATGAACAGAACCATTATCTGGTGGTGGCCAGTGCCATAGACAACCTGATGAAAGGCGCTGCCAGTCAGGCGCTTCAATGCATAAAGATTCACTTTAAATACTAATTATTCCCGGGACGGTTAGAGAGAGTTGTCACTATGAGCACGAAAGACAAGGTGTTGGTTCTGAAAGTTGGCGGCGCACTGATGCAGTGTGAGATGGGAATGGCCAGGCTGATGGATACTGCGGCGAAAATGCTGGCCCAGGGACAGAAGGTGGTTCTGGTTCATGGTGGCGGTTATCTGGTGGATGAACAGCTCAAGGCCAATGGCATGGATACGGTGAAGCTCGACGGCTTGCGGGTCACCCCGCCGGAGCAGATGCCGATCATCGCCGGCGCTCTGGCCGGTATGTCCAACAAGATACTGCAGGCGGCGGCCATCAAGGCCGGTGTCGCCAGCGTTGGCATGAGTCTGGCGGATGCCAACTTGGTCGATGCGGTAATTAAAGATGAACGCTTGGGGCTGGTGGGTGAAGTTTCCCCCAAAGACGGCAGCTATATCAATTTCGTTCTGTCTCAGGGGTGGATGCCCATTGTCAGCTCCATTGCAGTCTCCAGCGAAGGGCAACTGCTTAACGTCAATGCCGATCAGGCCGCCACAGTGCTGGCCAAGCTGGTGCAGGGCAAGCTGGTACTGCTCTCCGATGTTTCCGGAGTATTGGACGGTAAGGGGCAGTTGATCGCCAGTCTTAATCGCAGCGAAATCGACGACCTGGTGAAACTGGGCGTGATAGAGAAAGGCATGAAAGTCAAAGTAGAGGCGGCGTTGGAAGTCGCAGAACTCATGGGGCAGCCGGTACAGGTTGCTTCCTGGAGAGATGCGGCGCAACTGGCTGCATTGGCTCAGGGCGAAGCCGTGGGTACGCAAATAAAACCATAGGAGAAGGCAGTATGAAGCACCTGTTGACCATTAAAGAACTTACCCAATCCCAGTTGCTGGCGTTGTTGGATCTGGCCAAGAAGATCAAGGCCAATCCGGCAGACTACCGACACGCGCTTGCGGGCAAGAGCGTAGTGATGCTGTTTGAAAAACCTTCCCTGCGTACCAGGGTCAGTTTCGATATCGGTATCCACAAGCTGGGTGGCCACTGTCTTTATCTGGATCAACAAAATGGTGCTTTGGGCAAGCGCGAATCTGTTGCCGATTTCGCCGGTAACCTTTCCTGCTGGGCCGACGCCATAGTGGCACGGACTTTCAGCCACAAGACCATAGAAGGGCTGGCCGAGTTTGGCACTGTGCCTGTGATCAATGCGCTGTCGGACTTGTACCACCCTTGTCAGGCACTGGCGGATTTTCTGACCCTGTCAGAGCAGCTCGGTGACTTGAGCAAGGTGAAATTGGCCTATGTGGGCGATGGCAACAACGTGACCCACTCGCTGATGATAGGCGCTGCCATTTTGGGTGCCAGCATGACGGTTATCTGCCCCGAAGGGCATTTCCCCGATGGTCTGATTGTTAATGAAGTACAGCAACTGGCGGCCGAGAATGGTGGCAGCCTGGTACTGACTTCGGACATCGCCGCCCTGGAAGGTCAGGATGCCGTCTACACTGATACTTGGATTTCCATGGGCGACCAAACAGAACTTTCTGATATTGAAGCGAAATTTAATCCTTATCAGATCAATCAGCCGCTGATGGATCAGTATAAGGTGAAGTATTTTATGCATTGTTTGCCCGCTCACAGAGGGGTAGAAGTGACAGATGAGGTGATGGATGGCAAAGGTTCTCTGATCCTGCAACAGGCAGAAAACCGCATGCACGCGCAGAATGCCGTTCTGGTAACACTTTTGAGCTGATGGCCAAGGGCCAGTTGAATCTAGGAAAATTAAGATGTCTATTGCACAGAAAAACACAGATGTAAAAAAAGTTGTCCTGGCCTACTCCGGCGGCCTGGATACCTCGGCCATTATTCCCTGGCTGAAAGAGAACTATAACAACTGTGAGATCGTCGCCTTTTGTGCCGATGTTGGACAAGGGGAAGCCGAACTTGAAGGTTTGACAGAAAAGGCGTTGGCCTCCGGCGCCAGTGAGTGTCATATTGTTGATTTGAAAGAAGAGTTTGTTAAAGACTACATCTATCCCACCATAGCGACCGGTGCCATTTATGAGGGAACCTATCTGCTGGGTACCTCCATGGCCAGACCCATTATCGCCAAGGCTCAGGTGGAAGTGGCCCGCAAGGTCGGCGCCGACGCCCTGTGTCACGGTTGTACCGGCAAGGGTAACGATCAGGTGCGTTTCGAAGGTTGTTTTGCCGCATTGGCGCCGGATCTGAAAGTGATTGCTCCTTGGCGTGAGTGGACCATGGAGAGCCGTGAAGATCTGCTGGCTTACCTGGCCGAGCGCAACATCAAGACCTCGGCTTCGGCCACCAAGATCTATAGCCGCGATGCCAACGCCTGGCATATCTCCCACGAAGGTGGGGAGCTGGAAGATCCCTGGAATGAGCCCAGCAAAGAGGTGTGGACCATGACAGTCGATCCGCTGGATGCGCCAGATGAGCCTGAGTATGTCAGCCTGAAAGTGGAAAACTGCCGGGTGACTGAAGTCAACGGTGAGGCCCTGAGCCCCTATGCGGCGCTGATGAAACTGAACCAGATTGCTGCCGCCCACGGTGTTGGCCGTATCGATATTACTGAAAACCGGCTGGTGGGGATGAAGTCCCGTGGCTGTTATGAAACACCGGGCGGCACTGTCATGTTTGCTGCTCTGAGAGCGGTAGAGGAGTTGGTGCTCGACAAGACCAGCCGTAACTGGCGGGAACAGGTGGCCGCTCAGATGGCACATCTGGTCTATGATGGCCGTTGGTTTACGCCTCTGTGCAACTCGCTGTTAGCGGCATCCGAGGCACTGGCCCAGGACATCAACGGCGAAGTGGTGATCAAGCTCTTCAAGGGCCAGGCGGTAGCCGTGAAGAAACGTTCTCCCAACAGCCTGTATTCCGAGGCGTTTGCCACTTTCGGTGAAGACACGGTTTACGATCAGAAACACGCCGAAGGCTTTATCCGCCTCTACTCTCTGGCGAGCCGTATCCGCGCGCTCAACAGTAAGTAAGCGTCAGTATATCAGGGGCGCATTGGCGCCCCTTAGTTTTTATGCCCGAGAAAGAGGACCTTATCATGGCTTTATGGGGTGGCAGATTCAGCGGCCAAAGCAGCGAACTTTTCAAACTCTTTAACGATTCCCTGCCGGTGGATTTCCGTTTACTGGAGCAGGATATCCAGGGCTCAGTCGCCTGGGCCGAGGCGATAACCCAGGCCGGCGTGTTAACCCAGGAGGAATGCCAGGCGTTGACTCAGGCGCTGGCTGAGTTGCTTGCAGAAGTTAAAGATACGCCGGAGCAGATCATCGCTTCCGGCGCCGAAGATATTCACAGTTTTGTGGAGTTACAGTTGATCGCCAAGGTGGGTGACTTGGGTAAGAAGCTGCACACCGGCCGTTCGCGCAATGATCAGGTGGCGACCGATCTCAAGCTGTGGTGCAAACAGGAAGGCGCACACCTGCTGAGTCTGTTGATTGAAGTCAAACAGGGGCTGCTGGCCTTGGCCGAGCGCGAGTTGGATGCGGTGATGCCGGGATATACCCATCTGCAGCGGGCGCAACCCGTGACCTTTGGCCATTGGGCTTTGGCTTATGTGGAAATGTTTGAGCGGGATATCAGCCGCTTGCAGGATGCACTGAGTCGCCTCAACACCTGCCCTCTGGGTTGTGGCGCCTTGGCGGGTACAGCTTATGCCATCGACCGTCAGGCGCTGGCGGCCAGCCTGGGCTTTGCCTCTGCCACCCTCAACAGCCTGGACAGCGTGTCTGATCGTGACCATGTGATCGAACTCTGCAGCGATGCCTCTATCAGCATGATGCACTTAAGTCGTATGGCCGAAGATATGATCTTCTTCAATTCCGGCGAAGCCAACTTCATCGAACTGGCCGACAATGTCACCTCAGGCTCTTCCTTGATGCCGCAGAAGAAGAACCCCGATGCGCTTGAGCTTATCCGCGGTAAAGCGGGCAGGGTATACGGCAGCTTGATGGGGATCCTCACCACCATGAAGGCGCTGCCACTCGCCTACAACAAGGATATGCAGGAAGACAAGGAAGGCTTGTTCGATGTGATGGACAGCTGGAGCCTGTGTTTGAAAATGGCGGCTCTGGTGCTCGAAGGTGTCAAGGTTAACCGTGACAATGCGTTGGCCGCAGCTCAACAGGGATACGCCAATGCCACTGAGCTGGCGGACTATCTGGTGGGCAAAGGTATGCCCTTTAGACAGGCGCATCACGTTGTGGGTGAAGTGGTGTTGCATGCTATTGCCGAGGGTAAGCCACTGGAAGCCTTGCCACTTGAAGTCTTGCAAGGCTATGCCGACATCATAGCGGAGGATGTTTATCCGCATCTGAGTATCGATTCTTGCCTGGCGAAACGCAATATTCTCGGTGGTACCGCGGTGGAACAGGTCAAGGCCGCGCTGACAGCCAAGCAGGCCAAATAGAAGCTACCCCTCGGATTCGAGCCAAACAAAAACGCGCCAATCGGCGTAATGCCGATCAGTTAAGACAGATCGCTTGACGATCTCACTGAAAGGATCAAAATCCGATGACCTCATGTCATCGGATTTTTTTATGCAACTTTCAGAAGCTTTGGCGCGTACTCATATCAATCGTCTTACCGAATTCACCTGTCTGGCCGATGTGCTTGAGCCTGAGTTAATTCAGTCGTGCCTTGATTCACATGGTGTTGCCAGTTTAAGGCGACGTAAGTTACCTATGGATGCCATGATTTGGGCGGTGATTGGTATGGCTCTATTCAGAGGCGAGTCCGTCCGCTCTCTCATCAATAAGCTTGATATCGTCTTACCTCAAGAGGTGGATTACGTTGCGCGCAGTGCTGTCACTCAAGCGCGCAAGCGGCTGGGCTCTGACGTTGTTCAGGATGTGTTTAAGCGAAGTGCCAAGACCTGGCATGAGAGAGCTGAGCATCCGCATTGGTGTGGGCTCAACCTCTATGGGGTCGATGGTGTCGTGTGGCGAACACCTGATAGTGAGCAAAACAATCAGGCTTTTGCCAAAACTGCCAACGCTTCTGGTGATGCTGCCTATCCTCAAATTCGCATGGTTTGCATGATGGAGTTAAGCAGTCACTTGGTATTGAACAG